>DATEJJ010001058.1:0-5679 GCA_035278125.1 Rugosimonospora sp. | reverse complement strand
CGTGCTCGACGCGCACACCGGGGACCCGGTACCCGGGCTGCGCCTCGTGACCGGCGCCCGGACGCCGCTCCCGGGGGGAGCGCAGCCGCCGCTGGGTTTTGCCGGAGGCGAGCGCCCCCGACGTCTCCCCGGTGCGGTGCTGGACCTCGCGCAGCGCCCGGCGCCCGCCTTCGAGGCGGTCCGCGCCTGGCTGGGCCACCGGTATGCGCTGCGCCGGGCGGATCAGGACCGCATCGTCGAGCGGGCCTCCGGTCACCGCGGCTACGCCGATCTCGCCGCCCGGCTGGTGTCCGCCGGGGTCGCCCTGCCCGACCGGGCCGGCGACCTGGACGCCCTGTACGCACACGAACTCGCCCGGCTGGCCGGGGTCCATCGCATCCTGCCGAGCATGCTCGCGGTACTCGCCCGGGTGCGCGGGGAGGGGTTCGCACCGGCGCGGCTCGCCTCCTTGCTCGGCGTGCCACTGGCTGACGTCACGGCTGCGGCGGCGGCCGCCCGGCACCTGCTGCGCGGCCGGACCGGGCTGCGCTTGTACCACCGCTGCTTGGCCGAGCACCTCGCGATGCACGGTACCGACCCGGCGGCCGTCGACTGGAGGATCGCGCAGTACCTGTGCATGCAGGTCGACGGGCGCCGCCCGCCGGACCCGTACGCGCTGCGCCACCTGCCGGTACACTTGGCGGATGCCGCCTGGGGACTGGTCCGGCAGGACAGCGCGCCGCGCCGCATGATCGGAGTCGACCGTGGGGGTGCGGCCCGGCGCTTGCTCGACGAGCTGATCGCGGATCCCACCTTCCTGATCCGTGCGGTGTCCACTGTGGGCGCCGAAGCTGTCCACACCGCACTGTCGTATGTGGAGGTCCGGAGCGATGCCGTCGCACCGGACACGGCGTGTGTGACGCGGATGCTGCGCGGTCAGTTGCCGGTGTTGGGTGAGGCGCGGGCGGTTGACCCCGCGTGGACGGCGCAGCAGCTTTGCTATGAGGCCGCGGGTGCTGGCGCGTACCTGCTCATGACCGGGTTGGCGGCCCAGGTGGTGGGCATCCAGACGCAGTGGGCGACCGGCATCCCGGGCTCTGGCGAGCGCCTGGCGGGGCAGCGTATCACTCATGTGGCGATCACCGCGGGTGGCGGGTACGGCGTCAGTACCGACGCGCGTGGCGTGGTTCGCAGTTGGCGTCTGGATGCGGGACCAGTCCCGTACATGGCGGCCGGCGCGGGCACCATTGTGGACGGTCCTGGAAGTCTGGAGTGGGCGCCGCGGCGGGCGACGTGGCGCTTCCACAACGCCAGTGCGTGGCACGGCCGGTCCAGATATTGGGTGAAGCCGCACGCCGGGTACGCCAGGCGAGCGGTAGCGGCGGCGGCCGACCGGGTCGGGTCTGCGGCGTTCGCGCTGGCGCCGGGTGCCGGGGTGTTTCTGGTTGGCGATGCTCGCGGTCTGACGGTCTACCACCTCGGTGGCGCGCGGCACGGCCAGGTCGCCGGCCGGCTGCGGGTGCATCACGGGGTGTCCGCGGTCGCGGTCAATCCGGTCGACCACGACCTGGCCCTGCTGGGTACCCCGAGCGGTCAACTCGTGTACGTGCGCCTGGCACTCGGCCGCTGAGCCTCGCCAGTCAGTAATTCGCCGGGAGTGACAGGCGGGATACGGCGAGGGACAGCAGCCAGTAGAGGTTGCGCGTGTCGATCCACCACTGTGCGGTGCGTGCCGAGACGCCCACCACCACGCCGCCCTTGCGGGCCACCGCCCAGTTACTGCCCCCGTACGACTCGTCGCCGATGCCGGGTAGCGCGTTGGTGGTCCGGTGGATCCACATCGAGATCCGGCCGCCCATGCCGCCGCCCATCTGCAGGGTGAGCGCGGTACGCCCGTCCGCGGTAAGGAAGCGCACGGTGCTCAGAAGCGACCCCGAGATCGCCCACCACGCCAGGCAGGCCGCCAACACGCTGAACCCGACTCGCAACGCGGGCACGTACTCCGGTGCCGGCGCCACCCTCCAGGGCCTGATCTGCGCCACCACCAAGAAGGGCGACGGCCTTGCCCGGCCACTCGCCGACGCAACGAACTACCTGATCCGCAACGGCCAGTACGCGCAATGGCTCAAGGCATGGGGACTGTCCAACGAAGCGGTCGCCGACTCATAGGTCAACCCGCCCGGACTACCGCTGAACAACTCCTGATCGGTGGGCACCACCCGCAGCCTCTGGCGGCACCCCGACGAAAGTGCGGAGGCGCCTGTTGGCAAGATGCTTGGCGCGTCACGAGCGCCAGTGCAAGGCCCCGGCTTGCTGGCCGGCAACCCTCCGCCGCGGTGGGGTGCCCCGGGTGATGACGTGGCCCATGCCCAGGACTGGATTGGGCAAGCGCGGGCTCCCGGACCGGGTGTCCCCGGATCGAGGCGGGAGAAACCATGATTGGCGGGGAGTACCCGGTGGCGGCCGAAAACGGGATCGGAGTACGGGATGGGCGGTTCTGCGCCCACCCGTTGCTTGCCCGGCTCCATCCCGACGGCGACACGGCGGCGCGTGCGAGCCTGGGCCTGGGCAGCCAGCTGTCGGACGTGGGCCGGCTCGTCGACGCGGTCGCGTCGCTGCACGCGCATGGTCCACAATGGACGTCTGCGACGGCGGCCGGCTCGTACCTGCCCCGGCCCGATCCGCGACCGCTACCGCCGTGGCTGGCCGGTACCACGGTCAATGCCGGGGCAACCTGCACCCAAACTGCTGCATCACCCGCACGTGAACACGTAGCCGCCCAGGTCGTTCAGCAGGTGGGCGTGGTCGGGTGCGGCGCGGTCGGCCAGTGTGGCGTGGCCGGGAATGCCCTGTGTGGCGACCAGGTCGCGTAGCGTCTCGATGCGCAGCCCAGAGAAGATCCTGTCGTACGGGTCCGGCCCGCACGACTTCAGGGCGGTCAGCAGGCGGTCCCACTTGTCGTCGATGTCTTTTGTCGTGGCCTTCTCTGCCAGCTGTGCCGCCAACTGTGCGGCCTGCGCCGCCGACATCGCCAGGAGGTGCGTGATGGCGGCGACCAGCCTGGCGTTGGCCAGGCCGTAGTCCACTGGGCGGGGATTGCCGGTCGGCTGCCCGTTCGGGGACGGGACGCGTTGCTCCTCGAACTCGAATACTCCCGCCGCGATGGCCTCAGCGTGTTCCCGGAATGCCGGCACCGACCAGAGTAGCCGCACCATCTCGTCGTCCAACTGCTTGCGCGAGTCCCGGTCGGGTTGGCTGGCCAGGTAGTCGAACAGGAAAGTCGCCGGGACCGTTGTTCCGATCGTGCTGGTCGTTGGCGTGTCCCCGCGCCGCTCGGGGCTTGTCAACCCATTGGTGGTTCGCACCGAGGCGAGGATCCGCGCGTGTGCCAACAACAGTCGGTTGTCGGGATCACGCGCGAGTATCACGGACATCGCGTCGGCAATGTCGGGCGCGAGCAGTGCCTCGACGTTGGCGCGCAGGTAATGCTTGGACTTCGGCCAGCTGTCCTGTTCCAGCCACCGCGCCAGAACGTCGGGTACGGTCACCACGTCGGCCGCCGCCGTCCATGCCTCCCCGGCGGCCGCGAGCAGCGATCCGGTCAGCCGCGGTGCCGAGGCGACCACGGCACCGTCGGGATCGGTCAGCTGCCATGTCTCGGTTCCATCGGGGTCGGTTTTCCGACCGATGGCCGGTGAGCGGTAGGCGCGCACCAGGGCCATGAGCCGCTTGTCATGCTCCATAGCAAGGACAACCGGTCGCTGGTGGCGGCGGCGATACCGAAAAAGCGCCATGCCCAGCGCGGTCAGCTCGACCGCCTGCGCCGGGAAACCGTCCCGAGCGAGACCGGTGGGCCGGTTGACCGCGATGACAGGACCCGTGGCCGCCGGGGCGGCCTCCATAATGGACTTCAGGTCCTCGGCTAGGTCGAGCCACCGGACCTTGTCGCCCACGAACAGCACACCCTGTTCGAACCAGGTAGCCGGTGGGTGGCGGATCGACGTCTCCGCGACCTGAGGCTTGGTCGGAGCAGATGGCACGCCGGAAGACGGTGCCGGCATGACCGCAGGGTCGCAGGGCCCCGGTGTGGGGTCGGGAGGATCGAGTTCGGGACCCTCGACTGCCAAGGCTGCCGGCGCGGCGTTGCCAGCCGTGGCCGGTGGTGGTCCGTCCTGGATGTGCCGGCCGAGATCGGGCAGCAGAGCTTCATGCGCGCGAACCTGGACCATCGCGAGAACCCACCGCTCGCGTCGCCCCGCCGGCCGCCCGCGCCGCTCGGTCTCGCTGGTGAGGTGGAACAGGACATGCCGATAGGCCAGGCGGTTGCTGGAGCGTCCGGGGTCCGCGCCCTCGGGGCGCGCGAGCATGCGCAGCCCACGGCGATGGGTCGAGAAGTCGAACGTTGACAACGAGTTGACCTCGCCGCCGCTGGCAGCGAGCTGGAGTACCGATATCGGACTGGTGCGCCGGTTGGCGGGCGCCGAGCCGAGGGCGGGGTCGACGAGGTTCGCGTCGATTCTCGCAGGACCGGTCGCGCCGAGGATGCTCACCTGCCGGGTCAGCGACATCGCGGCGGTGGAGCTGGTCGTGCGCATCGCCAGGTGCTCCACGGTCGCGCCGGCCGTGTCGCCGACGGGAATGGGCGTCGGGTCGGCCACCGTCGCGTCGGTCGACTCCCGCCACGGCGTCGCTGCCTCCCACGTGACGGTGAGGGTGGACTCGATGGCCAGGCCGGCCGCGTCCACCGCCCTGAACTTCTCGGCGCGCGACGGCGGCTCCGTCGAGTCGTCCGGACGCCCGTCCAGGATCTGATGCAGGAACACCGACCCGGCAAGCCCGTCGAACAGGTCCTTGATGTCGACCGAACCGGTCGGGGAGGCCGCGATCTCCGGCAGGATCTCCTCGGCCGCGGCGGCGAGAACAGAGTTGCCGTTGAACCAGCTGATCTTGTATTCGGCTGGCATGCCGCGGTGCCCGGGCCATGCTTGCAATGGGCTCATCAACGGGTGTGCGACCGTGGTGGCCTGGGCCTGGCCGAGCCCGCGCGGATCGGTGGCGGACGCACGCGCCGCCCTGTACCACGGCGGTGCCGGGGCGGTCAGCGGCTGGCTGGTGGTGTCACCGTCGAAGACCACGAGCGTGACGTCGGCTGGGACCCACGCCGTTTGCAGGGGGGTTGAGGGCATGAATAGGTAAACCAACTGTGGCAAGGCGGCGGCCCGGGGCGACTGGGGTAGCGGCTCTACCTTCACGGCGAAGGCCAGCTCGACCGGGATCGGATCGAATATCGCCGCCCCCGCTGACTTGCTGACGTGATGATGCTCGGTGGTGAAGTCGTTGGTCTCAGCGTGCCGCCCGGCGCCGGTCGCCTCGACCTGGTAGCGGGAGCTGAGGGAGGCGCTGTGTTCGCCTGGCGTCAGGAATTGCCAGGCCCCACGCAGGCCGCCTTCCCGCCGGTTCTCGACGCCGTGCGCGATACCCACGCCGGCAAGTTCGTGCGACTCGACGGAGTACGCCGAACTGTACCGACCGAAGAACGTCCGCAGATCGACGTTGAGGCGACCGAGCAGCGTGAGATGCACGCGGACGGCACCGCCGTACTGGGTTGTCACGAAGACGACCTGGTGGAGCGGGATCACCGCGCCTGGATCGAGGTTGGCACTGCTGAACAACCGGTGAGTCGCGGCTCGCAGCACAGCG
>DATEJJ010001057.1:0-6444 GCA_035278125.1 Rugosimonospora sp. | reverse complement strand
GGGGAGCCGGGCGCGCCGCGGCGGCTGCGCGGCTACTCCGGGCCGGGTCCGGATCCACGCGACCCGCAGCCGTTCGGCTCGGTGCTGGCCAAGCTGGTCAAGGCGCGCGGGTGGCAGCGGCCGGCGGCCGAGGCCACGGTGTTCGGCGACTGGGCCAAGGTGGTCGGCGCGGACGTGGCGTCGCACAGCCGGCCCGTGAAGCTGGAGAACGGCGAGCTGACGGTGGAGGCCGAGTCGACGGCCTGGGCGACGCAGCTACGGCTGCTCGCGAGCAAGCTGCTCGCCCAGATCGCCGCGCAGGTGGGCCACAACGTGGTGACGAAGCTGCACATCCACGGCCCGACCGCCCCCACCTGGTCCCGCGGCCCCCGCCGCGTCCGCGGCCGCGGCCCCCGCGACACGTATGGTTAGGCGCTCGCTCCGCTCGCGCGGGTCCGGTGCCTCAGACGCCCTGCCTTCCCTCGTCGTTCGGTCGCTTCGCTCCCTCGCTCCTCGGTCCAGGCAGGGCCGGCACCGGACCGACCGTCGTGGTCGGCCCTACGATCAGAAATCTGCGTAGACGGCGAAGCCGCGGTCGGCGCAGCGGCGGTAGAAGCGGGCTAGCACGGCCAGTTCGGTGCGGGTGAAGGTCCAGCCGGGCGCCTCGCCGTCATCGTCGCGGAGTCCGTCGAGCCGCTGGTCGAGCCAGCGCAGCTGCTGCTCGGGGAGGCGGCCGCCGGATACCGCCTTGCGGAGCACCTCGGCCACCGTGTCGAAGGTCACCTCCTCGCCGTACTCGGCGTGGCCCGCGACGAACCGTTCCAGACCGCCCGCGATCCAGGCGCAGCCGTCCGGGTCGATGACCGGGTCCTCGTCCTCCGCCTCCCCGTCTGTGGCGTAGAGCACACCCTGCAGCCCGAGCAGGAGGTCCACCAGCTCGGTGTACCCGGTTGCCCGGACCGTACCCGACTCGGCGATATGTCCGGCTAGCGCGGCCGCCGGCCGGGCGATCGGCGGTACCTGCTCCGCGATCTCCGCGAAGTCGACGAATTCCGCGGGCGCGACCGGTTCGTAGAAGCGGCCGGTGCGCGGCCACTGCACGGCAACGTTGTCCAGCCCCATCGTCTCCGGCCCCATCATCTCGTCGTACTGGCGGCGTAGGCTACGGCACGGTAGGCCACCTTGGCGACCCCTGAACCGGCCGAGTTGCCCGGACCGCCCTCGGCTCACCGGCAGCGTACGGGCCGCCCGGGCGTGTGGGGGGAGTTGCGACCGGGCCAGTTCGGGCCGCTACGGCGATTTCAGGGGTGCCTTGGACGGGTTCTGTCGCTGCGGCACAGTAGGATTGCTGAAGAGACCTGATAGTCGATCACGTACCGCGGGTACCCGCCCCGATCGACACGCCGGCCGACCCCCACGCCAGTGGTGGCCCCTCGCGTGCCTCGACCGGGGGCCGGCCGCCCGCCCGACCCCGTACGGTGACCACTCCGCTGGTCACCTGACGAGAAAGCGACCGAGAGTGACAGGGCCGAGGCAGCAGCAGCCGGGTGACTACAACGCGTCGTCGATCACCGTTCTCGAGGGGCTGGAGGCCGTCCGCAAGCGGCCCGGCATGTATATCGGCTCGACCGGCGAGCGCGGCCTGCACCACCTCGTGTGGGAGGTTGTGGACAACGCTGTGGACGAGGCTCTCGCCGGCTTCTGCGACACCATCGAGGTGACCCTGCTCGCCGACGGCGGGGTGCGGGTGGTGGACAACGGCCGCGGCATCCCGGTCGACATGCACCCGGTGGAGAAGCGGCCCACCGTCGAGGTCGTGCTGACCATGCTGCACGCGGGCGGCAAGTTCGGTGGCGACGCGTACGCCGTCTCCGGTGGACTGCACGGCGTGGGCATCTCCGTGGTCAACGCGCTGTCCACCCGGATCGAGCTGAGGATCGAGAAGGACGGGTACGTCTGGCGCCAGACCTACCTGAACTCCAAGCCGGGCCCGCTGGAGAAGGGCGAGACCACCCGAGCCACCGGTACCACTGTGACCTTCTGGCCGGACACCACCATCTTCGAGACGGTCGAGTTCTCCTTCGAGACCATCTACCGGCGCCTGCAGGAGACGGCCTTCCTCAACCGTGGCCTCACCATCGCGCTGCGCGACGAGCGGCCGGGCGCCACGGAGGACAAGAAGGAGGTCACCTTCTGCTACAAGGGTGGCATCGCCGACTTCGTCCGCCACCTCAACCAGACCAAGACCCCGATCCACCGCTCCGTCATCGAGTTCGGCACCGACGGCGACGGCATGGCCGTCGAGATCGCCATGCAGTGGAACGAGTCGTACGGCGAGAGCGTGTACACGTTCGCCAACATGATCAACACGCACGAGGGCGGTACCCACGAGGAGGGCTTCCGGGCCGCGCTCACCGGTGTCGTGAACAAGTACGGCGCGGACAAGAAGCTGCTCAAGGGCGACGAGAAGCTCTCCGGCGAGGACATCCGGGAGGGGCTGGCCGCGATCATCTCGGTGAAGCTGGCCAACCCGCAGTTCGAGGGCCAGACCAAGACCAAGCTCGGCAACACCGACATGAAGAGCTTCGTGCAGAAGGTCTGCAACGAGTGGCTGGCCGACTGGCTGGAGCGCAACCCGAGCGAGGGCAAGACGATCATCACCAAGGCGTCACAGGCCGCGCGGGCCCGGATCGCCGCCGCTCAGGCGCGCAAGCTCGCCCGGCGCAAGTCGCTGCTGGAGGCGGGCTCGATGCCGGGCAAGCTGGCCGACTGCCAGTCCACCGACCCGCGCGTCTCCGAGCTGTTCATCGTCGAGGGTGACTCCGCCGGCGGCTCGGCCAAGCAGGGGCGTGACCCGAAGACGCAGGCGATCCTGCCGATCCGCGGCAAGATCCTCAACGTGGAGAAGGCCCGGATCGACCGGGTACTGAAGAACAACGAGGTACAGGCGCTGATCACCGCGCTCGGTACCGGCATCCACGACGAGTTCGACATCGAGAAGCTGAGGTACCACAAGATCGTTCTGATGGCCGACGCGGACGTGGACGGCCAGCACATCCGGACGCTGCTACTCACCCTGCTGTTCCGGTTCATGCGGCCGCTGGTCGAGTTGGGGCACGTGTACCTGGCCCAGCCGCCGCTGTACAAGATCAAGTGGAACAAGAAGGGCGACGACGCGCAGTACGCGTACTCCGACCGGGAGCGCGACGGGCTGATCCGGATCCGCCAGGAGACCAAGCCCAACGCGAAGCCGGACGACATCCAGCGGTTCAAGGGCCTCGGCGAGATGAACTACCCGGAGCTGTGGGAGACCACGATGAACCCGGGCACCCGTACGCTGCTCCAGGTCAGCCTCGACGACGCGGCGACCGCGGACGAGCTGTTCAGCGTGCTCATGGGCGAGGACGTCGAGGCGCGCCGATCGTTTATCCAGCGCAACGCCAAGGATGTGCGGTTCCTCGACATCTGAGCTGCGTACAGCTGGTCTTCCGCAGGTTGTCCACACCGTCCACAGGTTTGTCCACAGCCGGTACCACACTTCTGTTGAGGGTTGATCGTGACTGACACGCCGGATCTGACTCCGGAAGAGGAGCCCGCCTCCACCGAGCCGTTCGTCCCGCACGTCGGCGGGCGCGTCGAGCCGGTCGGGCTCGAGGTGGAGATGCAGCGCTCGTACCTCGACTACGCGATGAGCGTGATCGTCGGCCGGGCGCTGCCGGACGTACGGGACGGGCTCAAGCCGGTACACCGCAAGATCCTGTACGCGATGTACGACTCCGGGTACCGGCCCGACCGCGGGTACGTGAAATGTTCCCGTGTCGTCGGTGACGTCATGGGTCAGTTCCACCCGCACGGTGACTCGGCGATCTACGACTCTCTGGTCCGGATGGCCCAGTCCTGGTCGCTGCGGTACCCGCTGATCGACGGCAACGGCAACTTCGGCTCCCCGGGCAACGACCCGGCCGCCGCCATGCGGTACACCGAGTGCAAGCTCGACCCGCTGGCCATGGAGATGCTGCGGGACATCGACGAAGACACCGTCGACATGCAGCCCAACTACGACGGGCGGGCGCAGGAGCCGGTCATCCTGCCCTCACGGATCCCGAACCTGCTGATCAACGGCTCCGACGGCATCGCGGTGGGTATGGCCACCAAGATCCCTCCGCACAACCTGCGGGAGATCGCCGAGGCCGTGCAGTGGTGCCTGAGCAACCCCGAGGTCGACGAGGCCATCACGCTGGACGAGCTGATCAAGATCGTCAAGGGACCTGACTTCCCCACCGCCGGGCTCATCGTCGGTACCGCCGCGATCACCGAGGCGTACCGGACCGGGCGGGGATCGATCCGGATGCGCGCGGTGGTGGAGGCCGAGGAGGACACGCGCGGGCGTACCAGCCTCGTGGTCACCGAGCTGCCGTACCAGGTGAACCCGGACAACCTCGCCGAGCGCATCGCCGAGCTGGTACGGGAAGGCAAGCTGACCGGCATCGCGGACATCCGGGACGAGTCCTCCGGCCGTACCGGAATGCGGCTCATGCTCGTGCTCAAGCGCGACGCCATCGCCAAGGTGGTGCTGAACAACCTGTACAAGCACACACAGCTGCAGGAGACCTTCGGCGCCAACATGCTGGCCCTGGTCGACGGGGTACCGCGCACGCTGAACCTGGCGCAGTTCGTGCGGTACTACGTGGCGCACCAGATCGAGGTGATCGTCCGGCGTACCGCGTACCGGCTGCGCAAGGCCGAGGAGCGGGCGCACATCCTGCGTGCCCTGGTCAAGGCGCTCGACCAGCTGGACGAGGTGATCGCGCTGATCCGCCGTTCCCCGACGGTGGACGAGGCCCGTACCGGCCTGATGCAGCTGCTCGACATCGACGAGATCCAGGCCGGCGCCATCCTCGACATGCAGCTGCGCCGGCTGGCCGCCCTGGAGCGGCAGAAGATCGTCGACGAGCTGGTCGACATCGAAGTCAAGATCGCCGACCTGCGGGACATCTTGGCCAAGCCCGAGCGGCAGCGGAAGATCGTCTCCGACGAACTGGCCGAGGTGGTCGGCCGCTGGGGCGACGAACGGCGTACCCGGATCGTGCCGTTCGACGGCGAGGTCTCGATGGAGGACCTCATCGCCCGCGAGGACGTGGTCGTCACGATCACCCGGACCGGGTACGCGAAGCGTACGAAGACGGATTCGTACCGGTCGCAGCGGCGCGGCGGCAAGGGTGTGAGCGGCGCCACGCTGCGCCAGGACGACATCGTCAGCCACTTCTTCGTCTGCTCGACCCACGACTGGATCCTGTTCTTCACCAACAAGGGTCGGGTATACCGGGCCAAGGCATACGAACTGCCCGAAGCCAGCCGGGTGGCGCGCGGCCAGCACGTCGCCAACCTGCTCGCGTTCCAGCCGGACGAGCAGATCGCTCAGGTTATTGAAATCCCGAACTACCATGTGTCGCCGTACCTGGTACTCGCAACCAAGCAAGGTCTGGTAAAGAAGACCAAACTAGAGGAGTTCGACTCCAACCGGAGTGGAGGGATCATCGCCATCAACCTGCGCGACGACGACGAGCTCGTGGGGGCTTCACTCATCGGCCCCGACGACGACCTGCTGCTCGTCTCGAAGCAGGCGCAGGCTATCCGGTTCAGCGCCACGGACGAGACGCTGCGGCCGATGGGCAGGGCCACCTCCGGAGTGATCGGCATGCGCTTCGGGGACGGCGACGAACTGCTCGCGATGGAGGTGGTCCGGGACGGGATGGATGTGCTCGTCGCGACGAACGGCGGCTACGCCAAGCGCACGCCGATCGACGAGTACCCTGTCCAAGGGCGGGGCGGCAAGGGCGTACTCACCGCGAAGATCACGGAGAGACGTGGTGGTCTGGTCGGTGCCGTGGTCATCAGTCCGGACGACGAGCTGTTCGCCATCACCTCAAACGGTGGTGTCATACGGACTCCGGTGAAGCCTGTACGCCGGACGCGAGATCGGAACACAATGGGGGTCAAGCTCATGGACCTTCCAGATGGCGTAACCCTGGTGGCTATTGCTCGCAATGCCGACGAGCCTGACGAACAGGACGAGTAATGACGGAGACGCAGGCGGCGTCGGGTTCTGCGGGGGCCTCGACGAATCCGGCCGGTACGGACGCGGCCGACGGCAGCGAGAGCGCCGGTGGTGCCGCGACTGGCCGGGCGGTAGTGGGCCGCGCCACAGTCCCCGCCGAGGCCGCACCGCCGAAGTTCACCAGGCCGCCCGGCATCACGCCACCGCCAGACTCCCTGGATGGCCAGGAGAAGCGCGAGGACAAGCCGGCCAGCCCGGAGCCCGCCGCCGAGCCGGCCACCGCCGCTGTCGGTGCGGCGGCGTCCGTACCCTCAAAGGGTCGGGCGACAGTGGCGGCGACCGCACGGGTCGTCACGGCACCGCCGCCCGCGACGGGCGCCGCGCCGACGACCACCGTGCCCAAGACG
>DATEJJ010001056.1:0-2111 GCA_035278125.1 Rugosimonospora sp. | reverse complement strand
GCCGGCGCGGTAGCGGTTGTCTGAATGACCTGCTCGGCGAAACGGGTGGCGAGATCTGTTTCGCGCGCGGCCTGTTCAGGCTCTGCCGACGGTTCGTCAGGCCGGTAGTCCGCTACCCCGACGTCCTGCAAGGCATACCGGGTCTTCGAACTTGGGCGGTGTGCCTCGGCACGTGCGCTGACTGACTGTCACGGTCCGTGACGGTCGGGGTGGTTGCCGGCCCCGGATGCAAGACGCCCGTGGTCCTGGTTGATCATTTCTGTTCTCTACGCAGAAAGATCACTGGGGAGCCACGGGCTTGGTCAACGATACGACGTTGCTGCTGGACCTCGACGGGGTGTCCGTCATACGGGTCGAGCGGTGCGAGGACGGTGGGCGCCGGGTCCATCTGGCCACGGCGGATGCATCGGCCCGGGCCTGCCCTGCCTGCGGGGTTTTCGCGTCCCGGGTGAAAGGCTCCGCCACCACCCATCCTCGTGATCTCCCTTACGGCGAGCGCAGGCTGGAGTTCGTGTGGCACAAGCGGCGCTGGTGGTGCCGCGAGCCGGCCTGTCCTCGCAAGTCGTTCACCGAACAGATTCCGCAGATCCCGGCCGGGGCCCGGCTGACCGGGAGACTACGCAGTACGGCCGGACGTCGGATACGGGATGCCGGCTCCACGGTCGTCCAGGCCGCCCGCGATCTGCAGCTGTCCTGGCCGACGGTGATGGACGCCTTCCGGACCGTTGCCCACGAAGTCGTCGAAGCGCCGCTGCCCGAGGTCGGGGTGCTGGGCATCGACGAGACCCGGCGCGGCAAGACCCGCTGGGAGCAGGACCCCGAAACGGGAAAGTGGCAGCTGACGCGGGACCGGTGGCACACCGGGTTCGTCGACGCGCTCGGTGTCGGTGGTCTGCTCGGCCAGGTCGAGGGCCGCACCGTCGCCGACGTGCTGGCCTGGCTGTCCACCACCCCCCTGAGCTGGCGCAACAGCATCCGGCACGTGGCCATCGATATGTCGGCCACCTACCGCGCCGCGATCCGCACCGGCCTGCCGAACGCCGTCGTCGTGGTCGACCACTTCCACATCGTGCAGCTCGCGAACAAGATGCTGTCCCTGGTCCGGCGCCGCACCACCGCCGAAATCCGGGGTCGGCGCGGACGCGCCACCGACCCCGAGTGGAAGGCCCGCCGACGCCTCCTGCGCAACCGCGAGGACCTCACCGACGAGCAGTTCGCGAAGATGTGGAACCCTCTGCTGGACCAGGGAACGATCGGACAGACGCTGCTGACGGCCTGGATCGCCAAGGAAAGCCTGCGCACCCTCCTTGCCCTGGCCCGCACCGGCGCCGACCGCCACCGCATCGGCCAAGCCCGCTACAAGTTCCTCACCTGGTGCGCGGACGCCGACATCCCGGAAGTGCGTACGCTCGCCACCACCGTGGACCGCTGGTGGCCCGAGATCGCCGCGTTCATCGACACCGGACACAGCAACGCCAAAAGCGAGGGCATCAACCGCGTGATCAAGCTCGTCGCCCGCGCCGCCTTCGGGTTCCGCAACGCTACGAACCAGCGGCTACGCACACGCTGCGTCACCACCCGCCGGGCCCGCGGACACCTGCGCACCGCTCAACTTTGAAGACCCCCCTTGCCCAAGTCGAAATCTCACGAGCTGCCCGCAGACGCGGCAGGGAGCCTTCTGCCACTCGGCCGCGGGGACGCGCTTGCGGTATCTCTTCTGTCGGCAAGCCCGTGAACAGGTTCGCGGCTTGGCACCGGTCATGGCCATGGGCTGCATCGAGCCACCGCATTCCTCACACATGATCGTGTTCAGAATCTGCCGTAGCTCATCAAGGTCGCGTCCAGCGGCTGCGGCGAGGCGGGGCCAGGTTGGGACGCCGAGGTGTGTGGGTGGTTTGGCGAGGTATTTCCGCAGGTATGCGGGCGGTAGGTGGTTCGCCTGGGCCAAGCGGGTGATGAACGAGACGGCGCCTTCTCCGCGTCGCGGACGGACCTGGAAGGGGAGGCGGGCAACGGGGTCGTCCCAGGCGGTTGAGGTCATCCCTCGCCGCCCGTGGACTTGCGGCGGGAGGCGATATCGAGGTCGACGGCCAGTAGTCCTGCTTTGGTGA
>DATEJJ010001055.1:0-27199 GCA_035278125.1 Rugosimonospora sp. | reverse complement strand
AGCAGCTGGCGGATCTGCTGCCGCTGCCGCAGCCGCGCCTGGCCATCTCCGCGCTGGGCGACGACGCCGTGCTCCTGGGCGGCCTGGCCAGCGCGCTGGCCTCGGCCCGCGAGCAGGCCCTCGCCCGGGCACAGCAAAGCTGAGGCCAGCGCGGTCCGGGCTGCGACCACCGCGCGGTGGTGGCCGCCTACCGCTACCTGAGCGCCGCGCTACTGCCGTCGCCCGACACCGGGACGCCGCACGCCGCCACGCACGACCCGCAGCTCCTTGCCCTGCTGCGCGAGCGTACCGGTGCCGACGCGATGGACACGGCCTTGGCTGGCGCTGCCGGGCGTGCGGCCGCACACGGCATGCCTGGCTTCGGCCCGCGGTGTCAGCCGACCGGCAGCGCGATCAGGTGGAACCGGCCGCGCAGCTCGGGTAGCAGCACCTCGTAGGCGTCGAGGGTCTGCGTGCGTACGCCGCCGCCGTCGTGGGACAGGATGACGGATCCGCGGTGGGTGTGCTGGAGGACGGTGTCGATGATGGCTTCGGTACCGGGGGTGGCCCAGTCCCGCGGGTCGACACTCCACATGAGAGGCTTCATGCCGAGGCTGCGCGCGATCGCGACGGTGTTGGCGCCGAACGCGCCGCCCGGGTTGCGGAAATAGGCGATCGGGGCGTCCGGTACGACGTCGTGGATCGCCTCGTTGGTACGCAGCAACTCGTCGCGGATCCGGTCGTCGGACCGGGTACGCAGGCGCTCGTCGTGGTCCCAGGTGTGGTTGCACAGGGTCATGCCGTCATCGACCATGCGCCGGACCACGTCCGGGTACCGTGCCACCTGCTGGCCGATCAGGCAGAAGGTGGCCTTCACGTGGTAGCGGTCCAACAGGTCCAGCAGCGGACCGGTGTACGGGCCGGGACCGTCGTCGAAGGTGAGCGCCACCGCATCCGAACCGGTCGTGGTGACCAGGGCCAGCGGTGGCTTGCTCGACGCCGGGCCGGACGGGGCCGACGAACCGCGCGCCCCACCGGGCTGCGCGGTCGCGTGCGGCGAGCCGCCCGGGGAGTGTCTCTTGGCGGACTGCAGCGCCGCCGCGAGCGCGTCCTTTCCGGGCACGAGCGCGAGGAAGGTCAGGGCGGCAAGGGCAAGGAGGCGGAGCGTCGACGGGCCTCGACCGTGATGACGTTGCTGCTGCACATCCAGAGACGGTAGTGATTGTGGACAAGCCCGCTGTCACGTTTTGCCGCTTTGCTGGCTGATTTGGCTCGCGGGACCCGCTGGTCGGCGGGGGTCGATCCGGCCGACCAGCGGAGTGAGCCAGGAACAGCGGCGGTGATCAGGCACCCACCAGGATGCGGAAAGCGTCGCCGTCCAGCACCCGTTGCGTCCCGAAGAACGAGGTGTGCAGACCACCCTGGGCGTTGTTGTCGCCTGCGTCGATCATGCGGTACCCACAACCAGCGCCAGTACCGCGATCGCGACCAGGGCCGGCCGGCGATCCGCTGCCTTCATGCGTACCCGCATCGATCCTCCCCTCGCGGACCGTGCATTGAGCCCGACAGCATGATGGCGAAAATCGATGCGGCACCGGTGGCGGGAGCGAACACGGGCGTACACCGGCGAAACGCGACAGCCGCCACTCAGCCGGTACCGGCCAGCTCCCTGCCGACCCGGGCCGCGTCCGCGTCCCGGTGCTGAGCCAGGAACAGGGTCTCCGCCTCGTGCCACGCGTGCTGGGCGCGTTCGCGGTGGTCGAGGGCGGCGTGGGAATGGCCCAGCCGTTCGAGGACGGACGCCTGCGCGTACATGTCGCCGCGTTCCCGGTACAGGACCAGGGCCCGGCCCAGGCGGGCGATCGCCTCGCGGTGGTTACCGGCCCGCTGCGCGATGTACCCGAGGCTGTCCAGGGTGGCGGCCTCCCCGTCGAAGTACCGGTGCCGGCGGTGCAGGGCCAGGGCCGCGCGGCAGGACTCGTGTGCCTCGGCGTGGCGGCCGAGCCGGGCGAGGTACCAGCCGACCGCGTTGAGTCCCTGTGCCTGCCACACCGGGTTGTCCAGTCCCCGGTACAGCTCGAGAGCCTGCTGGGCGTAGCCGAGCGCACGCTCGTCCTCGCCCCGCTCCTCCCACATGCGGGCGAGCAGGTGGCAGGTGTGCGCCTGGTTGGTGGTGTCACCGGCAGCGGCGGCCAGTACCAGCGCCTCGCGCAGGTGGCCCTCACCCCGTTCCCACTGGCCGGTCTGGGCGTACGCGTGCCCGAGCCACCGGTTGATCAGCGCCAGTACCGGCGGATCGGCGCAGCGGGCGGCGGCGCTCAGCGCCAGTTGCCAGGCGGCGACCTGGTTGTGCAGGTACCCGCGCCGGTTGTGGAAGGTGTTCAGCGCCCACGCGAGCTGCCACGCCGCGGTGTGCCAGTTGTGCAGCGCGGCGGCCACCTGGACGGCGAGCAGGTTCACGTGCTCGGCGTCGAACCAGGCCAGGGTATGGGCCGCGTCGGGGGGCGTCTCGGGGCGGGTACCCGCGATGGGCGCGTCCAGCACGATCGGCGGGCGGGCCGGGGCGAGGTGCCGGTCGCCGGCGTACGCGGTGTGCAGGTAGAAGTCGACCAGGCGGCGTACCGCCCCGATCCGCTCCAGCACCGGCAGGTCCTGCTCCGCGCGTTCGGCGGCGTACAGGTGCACCAGGTCGTGCATCCGGTACCGCCCGTCCGCGTGGTTCTGCACGAGGTACGCCTCCCGCAGCCGGCGCAGGGCGGTACGGGTCGCGGGTACCGGCAGGGCGAGCAGGCTGGCCGCGGCGGGCAGGCTGATCTCCGGTACCGGCGCGGAGCCCAGCAGGCCCAGCAGCCGCACCGACTCCGGCGGCACCACCTGGTACGACCAGGACAGCACCGCCCGTACGTCGGCCGTGAGGTCCGCACCGGACAGCGCGTCCAGCCGCGCGGGCGCGTCCCGCAGTTCGGCGGTGGTACCGGAGAGGGAGAAGTGCGGGTCGCCCGCCGCCCGCGCCCCGACCACCGCGATCGCCAAGGGCAGCCGGCCGCAGCGGAACAGCAGTTCGGCGGCGGCGTCCGGCTCCGCGTCGAGCCGCTCCGCGCCGACGTGCCGGCCCAGCAACTCCCGCGCGTCCTGCTCACCGGGCACGTCGAGTTCCACGGTGGCGGCACCGTAGGCGGTGACCAGACCGTCGAGCCGGCGCCGGCTGGTCACCAGCACCGCGCAGTCACCGCCCGGCAGCAGCGGTACCACCTGCGCCGCGTCCCGCGCGTTGTCCAGCACCACCAGCATCCGCCGCCCGGACACCAGGCTGCGGTACAGGGCCGCCTGCGCGTCCAGGTCGACCGGCAGCCCGTCCGGGGCCACCGCCAGCGCGTCGAGGAATCCCCGCACCGCCGCCCCCGGCGCCACCGGCTCGCCCGACGGGTCGTACCCGCGCAGGTTCACGTACAGCTGCCCGTCCGGAAAGCGCGCCCGGTTCCGCTGCGCCCAGGCGAGGGCCAGCCATGTCTTGCCCACCCCGCCGATGCCACCGATCACCGCGATCCGCGCCGTACCATCCGCCGCCGGCGCCACCAGCGCCGCGCTCAGCGCCGCCAACTCCGGGCCGCGGCCCACCAACCGCCCCACCGCCGGTAGCTGCCGCGGCACCGGTTGCGCGGCGGGCGCCAGCGCGACCCCGGGCCGGCGCAGCTCTTCGACCCGGTCCCGGGCCGTGGCCAGCGCGCCCTGCTCGGCCGGGACCGCGCCGAGCAGGGCCACCAGGACATCGAAACGATCCGTGGGCGGCAGCGTCTTTCCGGTGAAGTACTCCGCGACCGCGGTCACCGACCAGCCGGTGCGCCCGGCCAGCTCGCGGTAGGTGAACTCACCGTCGTGCCGCTGCCGTGCCTGCCGGCGCCGCAGCGCCCGCAGCAGCCGCGACAGGTCCTCGACGGTACGCACCCCAGCCGCGTCGCGTGTCAGGGACTCCTCCGCCCGCCGGTCGGCCTCGCCCGCCACCACCGCCCCGCCCGTCCGTCACACATTCATGACCGTTTGTAGCGTACAACCACGCCGGTGGATCGGGCCGGGCCGGACGTCACGGCAGGGCGAATGTCGCGACGAGCAGGTAGCCGTTGAGCAGCACGATGAGCGTGACGATCGCGGCCGCGAGGGCGCTCGTGGTGCGCCGGTTCGCGAAGCCGCCCATCACCCGCCGGTCGGCGGTCAGCAGCACCAGCGGTACCAGGGCGAAGGGTATGCCGAACGACAGGATCACCTGGGACACCACGAGGCTCTGCGTGGCCGGCAGGCCGAGGCCCAGGACGAGCAGCGCGGGCAGCATGGTGATACCGCGGCGCAGCAGCAGCGGGATGCGACGGCGGACGAAGCCCTGCATGACCACCTGGCCCGCGTACGTGCCGACGCTGGAGGACGCGAGCCCGGAGGCCAGCAGCGCGACCGCGAACGCCAGCGCCGCACCGCCACCGACCAGCCGGCCGAGCCCGGCGTGCGCGGCGGCGAGAGAGTCCACCGCGGTGCCGCCGGTCGTGCGGAACACGGCGGCCGCGACCAGCAGCATGGCCGCGTTGACCACGCCCGCCGCGCCGAGCCCCACCACCACGTCCAGCCGCTGGTAGCGCAGCAGCTCGCGGCGCTCGGCGTCGTCGCGGGCCGGGACGCGGGACTTGGTGAGCGCGGAGTGCAGGTACACGACGTGCGGCATCACGGTGGCCCCGATCATCCCGGCCACGAGGAGCGCGCTGTCGCCGGCCGGGAACCCCGGTACCAGACCGGCGGCGATAGCGCGGGGGTGGGCTCCCACGGCGAGCAGGTCGTACCCGAAGCCGGCCAGGACGATACCGAACAGGCCCGCGATGGCGAGTTCGAAGCGCCGGTACCCGCGTCGTTCGAGGGCCAGGATGCCGAACGCGACGGCCGCGGTGATGAGGCCGGCCGGGAACAGTGGCACCCCGAACACCAGGTTCAGGCCGACCGCGGCGCCGACGAACTCGGCGAGGTCGGTCGCCATCGCGATCAGTTCGGCCTGCGCCCACAGTCCCCACGAGACCGGGGCGGGGAACCGTTCCCGGCACAGCTCGGGCAGGTCCCGGCCGGTGACGACACCGGACTTGGCGGACAGGTACTGCACCAGCATGGCCATCAGGTTGGCCACCACGATGACCCATACCAGTGCGTACCCGTACCGCGCGCCCGCCGAGACGTTGGTCGCGAAGTTGCCTGGGTCGATGTACGCGACCGCGGCGACGAACGCCGGGCCGAGCAGTGCCACGGCGCCGCGGATCCGGCCCCGCGCCCGCAGGACCCGCAGCGCGCTCGGCTGCGCGAGTTCGAGGGCCGGCGCGGCTGCCACGGCTCAGCCGACCGAGGGGCCGAGGCCCAGGGACTGCGGTGTACTGGCGTCCGGTGACGGCTGGTGCAGCCCCTCGTCGAGCGGGCCGAACTGCGTCATCAGCGCGCGGCTGCCACCCCAGGGCGTCTGCTCCTCGGCGATGAGGGTGTTCGTGGTGAGCAGCAGGCCGGCGACCGAGGCGCCGTTCTGCAGCGCCGAGCGGGCCACCCGCAGCGGGTCGACGATGCCCTTCTCCACCATGTTGCCGTACACGCCCTCCAGCGCGTCGAACCCGTCGTCCGGCCCGAGCGTCGACAGTCGCGCGACCACCTCGGCGCCGGAGTGCCCGGCGTTGGCGGCGATCAGGTAGGCCGGCTCGGACAGCGCGCGGCGGACCACCTCCACGCCGACCGCGTAGTCGTCCTTGACGTCCAGGTCGTCCAGCGCCCGCTCGGCGTGCAGCAGCGCGGCCCCGCCGCCGGCGACCACACCCTCGGCCATGGCGGCCCGGGTCGCCGAGAGCGCGTCCTCGACCCGGTGCTGCAGCTCCTTGAGTTCGGCGTTGGTCGGCGCGCCGACCCCGATGACGGCAACCTTGCCCGACAGTGCGCCGATCCGCTCGGTGAGCACGTCCTCGTCCACACCGAAGGTGGCCCGGTCCAGCTCCGCTCGCAGCTGGGTGATCCGGAACCGCACGTCCTCGGGGGCCCCGTACCCGCCGATGATGGTGGTCCGGTCCGCGGTCGCCCGCACCTGGGCGGCGCGGCCGAGCTGGTCGAGCGTCATCGTCTCCAGCGTGAACCCGCTGTGCCGGCTGAACACCGCGCCGCCGGTGATGGCGGCGATGTCTTCGAGCTTGTGCAGCCGCCGGTCGCCGAAGCCCGGTGCCCGCACGGCGACGCACTGGAAGACGCGGTTGACGTGGTTGTGGACGAGCATGGACAGCGCGGTGCCCTCGATGGTCTCGGCCACGATCACCAGCGGCCGGGGTGCCCGCATCACCTTGTCCAGCAACGGCATCAGCTGCTGTACCTTCGTGATCTTCTCGCTGCACAGCAGGAGGTACGGGTCGTCGAGCACCGCCTCCAGGCTGGCCGGGTGGGTCACCAGGTACGGCGAGACGTACCCGTTGTCGAACTCGAAGCCTTCGACGAACTCGACCGCCATGCCGGGTACGTCGGACTCCGCCACGGTGACGATGCCGCCATCGCCCACTGTGTACAGTGCCTTGCCGATCACGTCGCCGACGGTCCGGTCGTCGTTGGCGGAGATCGCGGCGACCCGTGCGTAGTCCTCCTCGGTGGCGACCGGGTACGCGACCCCGCGCAGGTGCTCGACGAGCCGCCCGACCGCCAGGTCGATGCCGCGCTTCACCAGTACCGGGTTCGCGCCCGCGCCGATCGCCTGCATCCCTTCCCGGACGATCGCCTGGGCCAGCACGGTGGCCGTGGTCGTACCGTCGCCGACGATGTCGTTGGTCTTGATCGCCGCCTCCTTGACCAGTTGCGCGCCCATGTTCTCGAACTGATTCGCGAGGTGGATTTCACGGGCGATGGTGACCCCGTCGTTGGTGACCACCGGCGAACCGGTGATCTTTTCGAGGATCACGTTGCGGCCCTTGGGTCCGAGCGTCGACTTGACCGCCTCGGCCAGCTGGTCCACGCCCGCGAGCAGCAGTGTCCGGGCTTCGGTGTTGAAACGCAGTTCCTTGGCCATGACGCCTCCAGGCGTTGACTCGACGGTGGCTTGATGTGACGTGGCGGTGGCTTACGGGACGAGGATCGCGCGGCCCCGGACCCGGCCACCGTCCAGATCGGACAGTGCGTCGGCGGCCGCGGACAGCGGGTAGACCCGGGTGTGCAGGGTGACCTTTCCGGCTTGCGCCAGGGCCATCAACTCGACCAGCTCGGTGTACGTGCCGACGATGTTGCCGATGACGTTGCGTTCGGTGGAGATGACGTCGAGGGTCGGCACGTGCAGCGTGCCGCCGTACCCGATGACGAAGTAGCTGCCCGCGCGCCGGGTCATCGCGAAGCCGTCCTGTTCGGCGCCCTGCTCCGCGACGAAGTCGAGCACGACCTCGGCACCGCCGCCGGTCAGGTCCCGCACGGCGGCCACGTGCTGGCCGTCGGCGGGTACCGTGTGCTCGGCGCCGAGCTGTTCGGCCAGTTTCAGGGCGTCGGGGTTGCGGTCCACCACGATGACCCGGGTCGCGCTGAGCGCGGCCAGGCACTGGACACCGATGTGGCCGAGCCCGCCCGCGCCGATGACGACGCAGCTGGTACCCGGGTGGAGCAGCGGCAGCGCCTTGCGTACCGCGTGGTACGCGGTGATGCCGGCGTCGGCCAGTGCGGCGACGTCCTGGGGGCGGGTACCCGGGTCCAGCCTGACGCACGCGCGGGCGGAGGTGAGCAGGTACTCCGCCATGCCGCCGTCGTGCGACAGGCCGGGGAAGCTGCTTTCGGCGCAGTGCATGTCCTGCCCGGACCGGCACGCCGGGCACAGCCCGCAGGTGGGTGTCGGGTGCAGGATGACGGTGTCGCCGACGGAGACGTTGGTGACCGCCGGGCCCACCTCGTGCACCCATCCCGCGTTCTCGTGACCGAGGGTGTATGGCAGGGCGGGGTCCATCGCCGCCGCCCACTGGCCCTCGATGATGTGCAGGTCGGTACGGCACACGCCGGCCCCGCCGATGCGGACGATCACGTCGAACGGCCCGGCCAGCTCCGGCTCGGGTACCTCCTCCACCACGGGTACCCGGTGGTACCCGTGCAGGCGCACAGCCCTCATGACCCGTCCTCGCCTTCCCCTCTGGACTGGTACCGGTGGCGCAGCATGCCCCGGCAGATACCCGTGTTCGCGTCGAGGCCGGTCCGCGTCAGCCGGGCCCGGCGCAGGTGCAGCGGTACCGCGTCCGCCGGCAGCGCGGCACCGGTGGCGGGCTCGATCAGCAGCGGTGCGTCGTCGCCGGCCGGCAGGCCGAGTTCGGCGCGCCGGCGGCGCAGCCGGTCCAACTCCCCCGAGGCCGGCACGTCGCCGAGCGTGAGCCGGGCCAGTTGGGCCGGTGCCGCACCGGCGGCGACCAGCGGCCGGCAGGCCAGGTCGGTACCGGCGAGCACGGCCTTGCGCAGGAAATCCAGGCGCAGGCGGTCCAGCTCGCCGGCGGCTTCTCCGGCGAACGTGCGGGCGAACCCGGCCCCGGCCGCGACACCGCCGTTGATGGCATCCGCCGCGAAGTGGTCGTCCAGCACCACCTCCACCTGCCGCACGCCATCCACAGTGGACACCGCGTCGTACGCGTCGGCGACCATGAGGAAGGCGAAGTTGGGTGCGCAGAAGTATGTCGGCAGGCGCAGGTGCACCTCCGCGTGCCCGTCCGTGGAGACCGTGCAGGACGCGACGAACCCGAGAGTGGTGATGGGCTCGTCCAGCTCCGGGTCGCGCACCTGGCCGAGGGCGGCCAGGATGCGCGACGTAGGGGCGGTCACGTCTGGGGGACCAGCCGCGAAGCGGGTGCCAGCTGGCACTCGGCGGGCACCTCGATGCCGTACAGCCGGGCGGCGTTCAGCCCGAGGATCTTCTTCTTCGTGGCGGTGGTGACGCGGGGGTAGTCGGAGAACTCGTCGTCCGGGTAGTCCCAGCCGACGAACCCCTCGATCTGCCACTTCGGTTCCCAGATGCCGTAGTCGCTGCCGAACGTCATCTTGTCCTCGCCGACCCAGAACAGCAGCTCGCCCATCACCTTGGCGAAGAACCGCGGGCGGGCGTGCATCAGCCCGCCGATGACGACCGACAGGCCCGCGTACACGTTGGGCTCCTGCGTGGCCATGAAGCAGAAGTCCTCGATGCGCGGCAGCCCGACGTGCTCCACGATGAAGTTCAGTCCGGGGAAGTCCGTGGCCGCATGGTCGACGTCGGAGACGTCGAAGGCGTCCTTGTCCAGCGGCCAGATGGTCGGTCCCTTGTGGACGTGGATGTTCACGATGCCGAGGTCCTGGCACGCCTCCAGGTACCGGTACGCGGCCGCGTCCTGCAGCGTCCAGCCGCGGGAGCCCTGCCGCCACTCGGCCGTGTAGAGCTTCACGCCCCGGCACCCGTAGCGGTCCACGTTCTCCCGCAACACCTTGAGCCCGTCGTCGCCCTCCCGCGGGTCCCAGCGGGTGTTGACGACGAACCTCCCCGGGTGCCTGGCGCCCAGCGCCGCGTTGCGCTCGGTGGTGTTGAACCCCTCCGTGTACCACTCCTTGAGGTATGTCGGCTGGAAGATGGCCACGTCCACGTGGCCGTCGCCGAAGACGTCACGCATCAGGTCGTCCTCGGAGTACTTCTGGAACTTCTCCATGGGCCAGTGCGTCTCCGCCGGGCCCAGCCCCTGGTAGGCGTGGAAGCATTCGATCCAGCCCTTCGCGTACTGTTCGGCGCCCGGCACCCAGTTGTCCGGCGCGGCGTTCCAGTAGTGCATGTGGCTGTCCACGACGAAGTACTTCTCGCCGTCCTTCTCGTACACGAGTCCTCCTAGTGCGAGGCGTGGAGGTCGAAGCCGATGTACTCGGCCGCGTCCTCGGGGTTGGCGAACATGATGGTGCGGTCGTCCTCGTGGATCATCCGGCCGTAGTGGGTGGACATGCTCTCCTCGAACTGGGCCGCGTCGAAGTAGCCGGGCTCCTCGCCGAGCGCCTCGGAGATTTCGTCGTAGACCACCTCCATCCGGTGCAGCGCGTCGACCCGGATCATCGACGGCAGCGGCAGCACCCGCACGTTCGGCCTGGTCCTCATGACCTCGGCCACGACGACGCCGACCTGGTTGTTCATCAGCGTGAAGCCGCACATGTTGGAGGCGGTGTTGTCGGACTTGAACGGACTCTCGACGGTCTTGAACGTGGTCACTGTGCGAGCTCCTCCGGTGTCTGCAGATCCAGGTCGGCGAGGATGCCGGCGAACCGGCTCTTGGCGCGGTCCAGGCCGTCCTCGAAGCGCGGCGGCCGCGCGTCCGGCTGCGACCACAGCGGCTGCAGCGTGCGTGCCGCCGTCAGGGCGCGCGGCACCCAGTGCGACAACCACTGCCGCAGGTGGGCCTTGTTGTGGTCGGCGAACTCGCGGTCGCGGGTCAGCAGTCCGAACAGGACGGTCGTGTACCGCAGGTCGCGCGCCTCGTAGTCGTACTCCCCGGCACCGACCACGGTCGGGGTGACGAAGTCCCCGTTGCGCGGTGCGGCCTGCTGCACCAGGTGGCTGCGGAACAGTTCACCGACGAGCGGTTCGAAGACCACGTTGGCGGCGAACACCGCCTCGCACCAGTCGTCGATACCGGTCAGCGCCTCGGCCACCTCGCGTACCCCCTGCCACGCCGGATCCTCGTTCCACGCGGTGAGGTGTGCCGAGCCGTCGAACTCGTCCATCTCCCCGGAGAGGGTGAGGTTGTAGAGTGCCAGATCCTGCGCGGCCCGGATGCGGTGCATGCTGTTCACCGAGATCGCGGTGTTGTGCATGTTGGTCGGGCCGCGCCGGTTGGCGTTGGCGAACAGGTACAGCCCGAGCCCGTGGTCCACGTGCATCCACGCGCCGACGTGGCTCTCCACGAACCGGACCCAGTTGCGGTTCCACTGCGTGAACGCCTTCTGCTGCCGTGCCGCCTCGACGTTCTGGGTGACCTGCCGCACCACGTTGGAGTTGTAGCGGTACAGCGACATCTCCCATTCCTCGTTGGGGTCCCGGAACTCGTGCCAGCCGTGCGCCGGCCAGTCGTACCCCTTGCCGCCGGAGCCCGGTCCGCGTACGGGCGCCGGGCGGTCCTGGCCCCACGCCTTGAGGACGGTCCACTCCAGCGGGTACCCGCCCCGCCCATCGGAGAACCCGTACAGCCAGCCCTGGCTCAGGTAGTGCCGCGGATCCGGCTGTACCTCGACGGTCACGTCCTCGTAGTGGGTCTGCTTGCGCTTCTGCGGGGCGTAGTAGTTGAATCGCCGCGCGGTCGAGTCCGGGAACTCCCTGGCGCCGGCCTCGGCGTCGGTGAACACGGGCTTCGGGACGCTGCGCGCTGGTGTCGTGGTCATCAGGGTCTGCCTCCTCCTTGCTTGTCGGCGTCGCCGGTGCTGGTGAACTTGTCGTAGTAGATGCGCTTGTCCGGCACGCCGAGTTGGGACAGCAGGGGCATCGCCGCCTCGACCATCGGCGGCGGCCCGCACAGGTACGCGTGCACGCCGGCGAGATCGGCCTCGTGCCGCTTCACCACGTCGGTGATGAGGCCGTGCTCGCCGTCCCAACTGTCCTCTTCGGACGGTTCGGACAGCGCCGGTACGTACCGGAAGTTGGGCAGGGACTGCTCCAGCGCCCGCAACTCCGGCTCGAAGCAGAGGTCGCGGCGGCGGCGCGCGCCGTAGTAGTAGGTGGCACGGCGGTCGATGCCCCGCTCGGCCATGGACCGCAGCAACGACAGGATCGGCGCCATGCCGGCCCCGCCGCCAATGAAGATCAGGTCATTCGGGTACCCGTCGCGCAGGGTGAACACCCCGAACGGGCCCTGCACCTCCAGCCGGTCGCCGGCCGCCAGCCCGCGTTCGAGGAGCCCGGAGAACCGCCCGCCCGGCAGTACCTTGATCACGAACTCCAGCCGGCCCCGCTCGCTCCCCGGCGTGTTCGCCATCGAGAACGACCGGGTGATGCCGGTACCCGGAACGGTGATGTCGACGTACTGGCCCGGGAAGAAGTTCAGCTCGCCCGGCTCCACCAGCCGCAGCACCAGGTGTCGCAGGTCATGTGTCACCGCGTCGTTCGCGACCACCTCGGCGACCGCCGACCGGATCGGCAGGCCCGAGCGGATCATGTCCTCGTCGTAGTTGACCAGCTCGATGCGTACGTCCTCGTACACGTGCGCCCGGCACAGCAGCGTGAAGCCTTCCTCCCGTTCGTAGTCGGGCAGCGCGAAGGTCGAGTACCGGTCCAGCTCGATGTCGTCGCCGTCGAGGACGAACGACTTGCAGGCGGCGCACTGCCCCTCCTTGCAGCCGTGCATGAGCATCAGGCCCTGCTCGGCCGCGGCCCGCAGGACGGTCTGGTCCTCGTCGACCTCGATCTCGATACCGACCGGCTCGAAGCGCACCACGTGTTTGTCTGCCATGGATCCCTCACAGGCATGGGCGGGGAGGGCCGGCGCCGCCAGCGCCGGCCCGGTCCCCCCGAGGAACTTGAGCTACGCGTCCACCCGGGCCGGGCGGCCGGCCGGTCCACCACGCACGTAGTTCGCGTGGAAGGCGTCGCGTTCGGCCGGCGACATCTCGTTGAGCAACACGTTGGGGCTCTGCAGCGGTGGCATCCGGCGCAGGTGGTCCAGTGTCCACATCTTCGTCGGGTCGAGGTCCAGGTGCGGCTGTGCCACCAGGGTCCTGCCGTCGTCGCGCACGAACCCCATGTCGGTGACGACGTCGGCCCAGTTCCAGCCGTGGTACAACGTCTCCCACTCGCGGGCGCCGATCAGTTGACCCATGTTGGGCGTCTGCCGGCCCTGGTACGTCGGGCGGAACGCGACCGTGTCGGTCCACCGGCACGCCTCGTGGCAGTACGTACGCCACTGCCCGTTGACCTCGGCCATCACCATGTCCTCGCGTACCAGGCAGGGCACCATGCAGGTCCAGCAGCGGTGCGGGTACTGGTAGTCCACGTCCTCGGCCACGATCGGGTGGTGTCCATTGGGGACGGACAGGCGGTTGTAGTTCTCCCACCACTTCCCGTACCGGTCGTACCAGCCCGGGTACTTGTACTCGAACCACTCGAAGTCCTTGTCCGTCATCGGGTCGATGCGCCAGTAGTTGGCCAGCCACCCGGTGGCGAAGAACTGGGCCACCTCGTGCACGTACCCCTTGTTCCAGATCTGGTTCCACGCCTCCTCGATGAGGTCATGCGGGATGACCAGACCGTACTTCTCCAGCGGTACCAGGTAACTGCGGTAGTAGTCGTCGTAGATCCAGCGCCGCCACATCTCCGCGTAGCTCTCCCGGTCCTTGCGGCGGTCCTTGGTGCCGTACTCGATGAACGTGCCGATCGCGGCGTCCACCACGCGGTGGTTGTTCCACCAGGCGTAGCGCAGGTCGCGCTCCAGCAGCTGGTGGTTGCTCTCGTCGGAAAGCGCCATCAGCAGCGTCGCGTATCCGTTGCTGATGTGCCGGGACTCGTCCGACTGCACCGAGTGGAACACCGTCGGCAGCAGGTAGTCGCCGTTGGCGGCGGCCTCGGCCGGCATCGCGACGAACAGCGTGTTGGTGAACGCCGTCTCGGCCACGATGGTGAGGTAGATGCTGGCGGCGGTGATCGCGTCACCGGTGATGAAGCCCTCGGCGAACTGCCGGCCGATCGTGCCGCAGTAGTCGTTGTGGAAGTTGCGCAGGCTGCTGTTGAATCCGGCCGGGTCGATGTAGTTGTTCATGTACAGGCGCTTGAGATTCTGCTGGATCGTCGAGTGCCGCACCTCGTCGATCATCTGGATCGCCTGCCCGTTGTGCAGTTCCGGGTTGGGCACCGTGCGGAACAGCAGCGGCATCGCCCGCGCCGCCGAGATCTCCGGCAGCGGGATGATGCTCAGGAACAGCTTCTGCCATTCCAGCCACCGCTCCTGCACCTGCCGGAACATGTTGCCCCGGATGGCACCGTCGGAGGCGCCGTACACCCGGTGGTCCTTCTCCTCCTGCATCGGGAAGTACGAGCGCAGCACCTGCTTGAGCGGGTCCTTCTTCTGCGCCTTGTGGAACGTGTAGTCCGTCCCGTACTGCGACACCGGCTCGTGGTACGCCGGTTCCCAGGACAGCTCCTGGATTTTCTGGTGGGCTCTGGCCACACTCTGGCGACTCATGTTCACTCCTCACCGAGGCCAACTGTGTTGCATGACAACCCGTGGCGCCCGCGGCTGCGGTCTCAACATGAGGCAGTCACCGCTCCTCGAAGACTCGGCCTCGTCCGGTCGCTCCATGGACAGCCCCCTCGCAAGCGGGTAAGCCGATGAGAGAACCTTGGCAAGGCGCGGGCGGTCTCAAGTTGAGACATCTGCCGGTAAGGTGGCACCTATCGTGTAACCACTACGCAACAACGGAGCCGGCTGCGGACCGAGCGTGTTACGCCGAGGAGGTGACATGCCGCGCGCACCGACACCCCCCACAGCAGAGCCGGACGGCACGGCCGTTGCCGCCGCGCGCGTGCGGTTCCTCACCGCCGAGCCGGTGGCCCCGGATGCGGTACGCGCACCGATCCTCGCGTCGTGGTGGCGTTCCCGCGAGCGCAATGTGGCCGCCGACCACATCAGGCTCGACTACCTGCGCGACCCCAACCTCGACTCGCCGCTGACCAGCAGCGCCCTGCCCGTGCTGCGCAACCTCCGGGACAACCTCGCCGGCCAGGCGATCAGCATCATCCTCACCGACCCGCACGGCCTCGTGCTCGCCCGCCTCGCCTGCGACACCGACCTGGAGCGCCACCTCGACCGGGTGCAGCTCGCCCCCGGCTTCAGCTACGCCGAGGACTCCGTCGGCACCAACGGCATCGGCACCGCACTGGAAGGCGGCGGCACGATGTACGTGTTCGGGCACGAACACTACGCGGAGAACCTGGAGAATCTGGCGTGCGCGGCCACGCCGATCCACCACCCGATCACCGGGAAGACCGTCGGCGCCGTCGACCTGACCTGCTGGGAGCGCGACGCCGGACCGCTGCTCGTCTCGCTGGCCAAGACAACCGCCGGCCAGATCCGCCAGGCGCTGGTGCGCGACGGCGGGGTGGGCGAGTTCGAACTGCTCCAGGAGTACCTGCGCGCCCGCCGGCGCACCAACGGCGTCGTGTTCGCGTTCAACTACGAAACCGTCATGCTCAACGAGTACGCCCAGCGGATGCTCAGCCCTACCGACCAGGCCGTCCTCCAGGGCCGCGCCACCGAGATGCTCACCGCGGTACACCGGGGCCCAGTCACCGTGGAACTGGCCGACGGCAGCATGGTCCGCATGTACTGCCGCCCGGTTCGAGCGGGCGACTCGGCCGCCGGCGGGGTGGTACACGTGCAGCCCGTCGAGGCGGAGGCACCGGTGGCGGTACCGGCGCCCGCCTCGGGACGGCTGATCCTGCCCGGACTGGTCGGCTCGGGCAGCCTGTGGGTACGCGGCTGCCACAGGATCGACGCGGCGTACGCCGGCGGCCAGTGGCTGGCACTGCACGGCGAGGCCGGCGTCGGGAAGCTGGCCACCATCCGGGCGGTCCACCACGGCCGCCAACCCACCGCCCGCCTGCGCACGGTCGACTGCGCCGACGCCGCCCAGCGCGAGTGGCTGCCCGACCTGCGGCGCGCCCTCGCCGACAGCGGGGTACGCCTGGTGCTGCGGCACGTGGACCGGCTCGACGACCGGCAACTCACCGCGCTCACGGCGACACTGCGGGCAGCCATCGCCGCGGCGCGGGGTACCCCGCCGTGGGTCGCCGCCACCCTGCTGCCGGACCGGCAGAGTGCGCACCTGGACACGCTGTTACAGCTCTTCCCGGCGGCCGCGCAGCTGCCACCGCTGCGCCATCACATCGAGGACATCGCCGATCTCGTCCCCCTCTTCCTGGACCGGCTCAGCCCGCGCGGGCGGCTGCGCTGCTCCCCCGAGGCGATGCAGATGCTCCTGCGCGCGAACTGGCCGGGCAACACGGAGCAGCTGTGGCAGGTACTCCGCCAGGTCGTCCGGCACCGGCGGATCGGTACGATCCTGCCCGACGACCTGCCACCGGAGTGCCACGCGCTGAGCCGGCGGCTGCTGAGCCCCCTGGAGTCGATGGAGCGCGACGCCATCGTGCACAGCCTCGCCGACGCATCGGGCAACAAGGTGAAGGCGGCCCGGTCACTGGGCATGTCCCGGGCGACGATCTACCGGAAGATCCGCGAGTACGGCATCGTCGCTCCCCCGGTACCGGCCCACAGGGGCAGTCCCTGACCTCGGAGGCCGCCGGCGCGCCCGCCGCCATCCGATGGTGGTGCCGGCGACGCGGGTCCAGCGGGCTCCGGCCGGCACCGGATAGGCTGGAGAGTGGCTCTCACCCATAAGGAAATCTTCGAACGGCACGTGTACGCCAGCGCGATCAGCCGTGACCCGGACGAGTACGCCGCGATCTTCACCGAGGACGGTGTCTTCGAGGCGCCGCTGCTTCCCCCCGGCCATCCACTGCCCCGACGCATGGTGGGTCGCGCGGCGATCCGGGCCGGAAGCGGTGTGTACCTGGGAGTCCCGGCCTACCAGGGCACGGTGAACTTCGAGCAGTCCGCGTACGCGCTGCACGAGACGGCCGACCCCGACGTATTCATCGCCGAGATCGACACCGTCTTCGAGGAAGCGAACGGACAGCGGACGACGATGTCGCTGGTGAAGATCTTCCGCATCCGGGACGGGCAGATCGCCAGCCTTCGCGACTACTTCACGCCCCCGCCGTCCGTGGTCACCGACCTCCCCTGAGCTGGAGGCTGGCGGCCAGCGCCGTCAGCACCGCGACGGCAAGGATCAGCAGGGTGAGGCGTACGGCTCGGCGGCGGCGCGGTGGCGGCGTCGGCTGGTTGGTCGGGCCCGGTGTGGTCATGTGTTCACATCTCCTGTACCGGGTCGGCGGCCAGCGGCACGGCCGGTGTGGGTGTGCGGCGTAGCAGGTAGCCGGCGAGGGCGGCGGCGGCCCAGCCGACCATCGCGATGATCAGCGTGCCGACCACGAGGTCGACGACGTTGTTGCCGAGGCGGTCGCTGACCGTGCCGCGGAGCGTGAAGCCGCCGTCCTGGTCGGGTGGCCCGCCGCCGCCGAGGATGGCGACCGCGATGGTGCCGTACAGGAGTTGCAGCAGCCCGGCGCTGAGGGCGGCCAGGCGGGCGACGCGACGCCCCGCGGCCGGGTCACGGCGCCACAGGGTGCCGGCGGCGCCGATGGCGGCGGGTACCACGATCACCCGGACCCACTGCTGCCACGGGCTCGGGATGAAGGTGACCTGGTCGACCGCGCTGAACCCGGACATGGACAGCGCCGCCACGGTCGCGAACACGCCGCCCAGCAGTCCGGGCAGGGCGACACCGGGCCGGCGCAGCAACGCGCTGGCACCCAGCAGGTACCCGACGCAGAGGATCAGGACGACGGCGAGCGCGATCCAGTCACCGCCGCCCAGCCGGTAGTTGATGGTCAGCCCGGCGAAGAGGGCGAGGCTGGCCGCGGCGATCCCGATCGCCGCGGCCAGGCCGGCCGCGGCACGGCCCCAGGGCGGCATGATCAGCGCGGCACCGGCACAGCCCAGCGCGAAGCGCATCCGACGCAGGCGCCCGTCGAGGTGGCCGAGTTCGCCGAGCATGGCCTGCCCCCACTCGGCCCGCCGCGGGGCCAGCAGGCTGACCGCCCAGCGCAGCAGCCGCAGCGGCGCGTCCTCGGTCGGACCGTCCAGGAACCGGCGCGGGTTGCGGCGGTACAGCGCGATCGCCACGGCGATCGGCGTCACCAGGAACACGAGGAAGAACGGCATCACGCCTCACTCAAACGGCGGTGTGGTTGGGCGGCGCCACGGTCGCGGCGCGTGGCGCCGAGGGCGGCCACGAATTCGCGACCGGCGCCGGTCAGGCGGTACAGGTGCCGCGGCGGCCGGCTGCCGGCGCCCGGCTCCCACGACGTCTCCAGCAGGCCCCGGTCGGCCAGCCGGACCAGGATCGGGTAGAGCGAACCCGATTTCAGGTGCACCTCGGTGACCAGGTCATAGCCGTAACGCCACCGGGCCGGGTCGGCGGCCAGTGCCCGCAGGACGTTGACCGTCTGCGGCGATGGGGGTCGGTTGCGCTGCACGAGCGTTAACTCTACTCATGTAGCCGTAATCGTCAAGTGGCCCGCACCGCCGACCCTTCTCCGCCGCCGGGGTCCGGTCCGGTCAGGGCAGCGCCCAGACCTGCCCCACCGCACCGGTGCAGGTGGTGATTTCGAGCTGGGTACCCTTGGTGCCGTTGGCGCTGGGGTCGGTGAGGCACAGGCCCGACTGCGGATTGACCAGTTCGCCGGCGGAGTTGGGTTCCCACTGCTGCGCGCCGGTGCCGTTGCAGGTGTGCAGCTGGACAGGCGTTCCGCTGGTCGTGGCGCCGTCCTTGACGTCCATGCAGTCGGTCAGGACCTGCAGGGTATGGTCGGGTACGACGGTCCAGGACTGAGCGTTGGTGCTGTTGCAGGTGTAGATCTGGATGGCGGTGCCGTTGGACGTCGCGGCCCCGCGGTCGTCCACACACTTGCCGGTACCGGTCTCCGTGATCGCGCCGACCGGCTCGGTGACACCCGTGCCGGGGGTGCCGTCGTAGGACGGCGGGGCGTCCGCGGCGGCCGTACCCCACGAGGACGCGGAACTGCCGAGGGTGAAGTCCAGTGTGGTCGCACCGGAGAGGGGCGGCAGGTAGGTCAGCGAGGACGCCGTACCGTTGACGGCGAGGTTCTGGACATAGGGGGTACCGGCGGCCGCCGCCGGGGCGTTGACGGTGAGCGTGCCGCGTCCCGTCGAGACCACCGCCGAAGGGAACAGCGGGCTGCCGATCGCCAGGTCGGCGGTACCGGGGATCTCCGGGTACAGGCCGAGCGCGGACCAGACGTACCAGGCGCTCATCTCGCCCAGGTCGTCGTTGCCCGGTATGCCGCCGGGCGCCGTGGACCAGAGCTGGTCCTCGATGGCACGGACATCGGCCTGAGTCTTGTACGGCGCACCGAACCAGTCGTACTCCCACGGGATCTCGATGCTCGGCTCGTTGCCCAGGTTGGCCTGCGTCCCGACCACGCTGCCGAGGCCCTGGTAGCCGCCCAGCACGTTGTTCAGGTAGCTGACCATCGCCGCGTTCCCGCCTTCCAGCGAGGCCAGCTTGGCCAGGTTGAACGGGATGTCCGGGGTGTAGGTCAGCGCGTCGCCCTCCGCGAAGTCGTTGCTGGCCGTACCGGTGATCAGCGACGCGACGAAGCCGTCCATCCAGCGCCCGTTGGAGTGGCGCGGCTGGAGGTAGCCGCTGGAGGTGTTGAAGATGTTCTCCCAGTCCTGCGCGCGGTTACGGAACTTCGTCTGGGTCGCGGTGTCGCCCAGCGCGCCGGCGAAGGCCGACAGCGCGAAGTCGTCCATGTCGTATTCGAGTTGGGTGGACGTGGTGGCGTATTCGTGGCAGCAGCCGTAGGCGCTGTTGGTCGGGAGGTAGCCGAAGGTGTCCAGATACGTCACGCCCGGCGTCACGTTCGTGTCGGTCGTCTGCTCGGCGATCATCGCGGACAGCGCGGTCGAGGTGTCGAAGCCGGTCGCGCCGAACGCGTAGTAGTCGGCGAGTACCGGCACCCCGGAGTCGCCGACCATGATGTAGGTCTCGCCGTTGTTCATGCCCCACTTGGTCAGCGTGCCGCCCTGCCGGTACCCGTCCACAATGGACTGTGCCATGTCGCCGGCCGCCGCCGGGTCGAGCAGCGCGGTCAGCTGTGCCTGGGAACGGTAGATGTCCCAGTTGGAGAAGTCGGCGTATTCCGCGCTGTGGCCGGGACCGACCGCGTGTACGGCGCCGTCGAAGCCGCGGTAGCTCCCGTCCGCGTCGCTGATGACGCTGGGGAACAGGTCGGCGTGGTACAGCGCCGTGTAGAAGGTGGTCTGCTGTGCGGTGGTACCGCCGCCGATGCTGACCTTGTCCAGCGCGGTGGTCCAGTCCCCCCGCGCGGCGGTCTGCACCTGGGCGAAGGTCCGGCCGCCCACCTCGGCGGCGAGGTTGGCCTGCGCCTCGGCCACGGACGTGTACGAGATACCGACCCGGGCGGTGACCGAGTCCGTGCCGAAGGTCGCGTAGCCACCGCCGCTGTACGCCCCGGCGGCGGTGAACGCCTGGTCGAAGGAGACCGCGAAGTACAGCGTGAACGAGTTCGTCGCCTCGCAGAACCCGCTGCTGGTCACCGACCCGGTCACCGCCGCGGTGCCGGCGGTGCTGAACGTGGAGCTGACGTATGTGTTCTGCGGATGGTCGAGCTTGAACAACAGCGACGCGGTCGTACCGGCGGGAAACGTGAACGTGCCGATCCCGGCGCGTGCCGTGGTGGTCAGCGCGGCGGCGGTACCGTTGCCCAGCGACACCGAGTAGTACCCCGGCGACGCGGCCTCCGCACTGTGCGAGAACGACGCCGTGTCGCTGCCCGGGTCGCTGCCCAGCGCGCCGGTGACCGGCAGGATCGGGACGTCCCCCGCGGCGGCGCAGCCGGGACCGTCCACATGGGTCAGGCTGAAACCCGTGATCGTGCTGTCGGCGTAGTTGTATCCGCCTCCCGCGGGGCGGGATGAGGTGTCGGGGCTCCACTGGAGCATGCCGTGCGGTACGTCCGCACCGGGGAACGTGTTGCCGGCGCTGAAGTTGCTGTTGGAACCGGTACCGACAAAGGGATTGACCAGTGCTGCCGGGTCCGACACCAGCGTGGCCGCGCCCGCGGATCCCACGGCGGCCGCCTGCAGGACGGCGACCGCCGCGACGGCGATGACGGCCAGCCTGGCCACGGGCTTAGCCACGGCGGAGAACCTCGCCGAGAACGGCGTTGGCCGGTGCGGTGGTCCAGTCGGTGGAGATGTACGAGGCGCCATCGGCCGCGAGTTCGGCCACCCGGGCCTGCGCGTCGGCCAGCGACGGCGCGGTGGAGCTCAGCGCCGGCGCGACGTCGTAGGCGTCGGTGACAACCGCCAGATAGTGGTTGGTGTTGTACCACTGCGTGCCGCCGTTGCTGACCCAGGCGCCCGCGTCGCCGTCGAAGACGACGAACCAGGGCCGCAGCGCGGTGTTGCTGTACCGGGTGCGCGGGTCACCGGCCTGCGCGCCGAGCACGGACGGGAAGACCGCGGCGCTGGCGATCTGACCGCTGTTGTACAGGTCGAGCAGGTGCTGGGCGTACACCACGTCGACCCACGTGCTCGCCGGGTTCACCGCCTGCTCGAAGGTACCCGGGATGATCTCCACGATCACCCGGCCCGCCAGGGAACCGTACGTTGCCCAGTTGCCCGCTGTCGCGGCGGCGTCGAGGTTCGGGTACAGCGTCCCGTCCGGCTTGGTCAGCAGGTTGGCGGGCGTGTACAGGGTGCTACCGAGGTGCGTCCTGACGTACGAGTCGAGCTGCGTCGAGTTCATGCCCAGCGGGTCGTAGAAGCCGTTCTTCATCTCGATCTTGACCATGAGCGGTCCGTGCGTCGGGTGTGCCTGCATCCAGATCCTGACATCGTCCAGGCAGCTGTCCAGGTTCTGGTTGCGGTCCCCGGTGTACAGGTCCGCGGAGCTGGTGGCCTTGACGCAGTTGTTGTCGCTGCCGATCGGGTTGCCGTGGCTGACGTCCCACTTGCCGTTGAACACGTTGGCCCAGGTGTCCAGTTCGATCAGCGAGGTGCCGGTGTCCAGCGCGTTGGCGAGGTACGTGTAGTCGGTCTTGTCGTTGTACGTGTTGTGGATGCCGACGCCGCTGACGCCGGCCAGGCTGGCGGAGCTGGTGTCGTCGGCATACGCGGCCGGGACGACGGCGAACGCGACGGCCGCCATCGCGGCAGCCAGCACGGGAACGAGTCTGGGCCTGGCCATCCCGGCCTCCTTGATGCGTGGGGGTGGGCGCGGCACGGGCAGGTAGCGGCGCCGGGTAGATAGTTACCAGCAAGTAGGTAAATGCGCAATGGTTGTCGCGGTCCCGCCCCGCCGACCACCCGCCTGCCGGCGCAACTCGGCCCGGTGTGTTCACCTCGTAGGTGGCTGTTGTTAGCTGCGTCTCCCAGGGCGACCTCTAGCATTCCCGCGATCCCCGCTTCCAAGGAGGTAGCTTCGTGTCTGTTCGAACCCGGATTCTCCCGTTGATCGCGGCCGGTGCCGCGGTCGTCGTGGTCGCCGGTACCGCGGCCGCATCCGCGCCGGGCAACGGCAACGACTGGCCGTACGGCGCCTCGGCCAGGGGGCAGAGGTACACGCTGGTCGCCGTCGGTGACATCGCCTGCGAGCCGGCCGACGCCGAGAACGCCGCGAACCCCGCCGCGCTCAAGTGCGGTAGCCCGAGCCTGGGCGGCTACAGCGCCGAGTACGCCACGGCGCAACAGGCATACGGCTTACATCCCGACGCGGTGGCCCTGCTCGGCGACGAGCAGTACCAGGTCGGCAAGCTCACCGACTTCGAAGGCTCCTTCGAGCAGGCGTGGGGCGGCCTGAAGTACCTCGAACACCCGGCGCCCGGCAACCACGAGTACTACGCGTACACGAAGAAGGGCGACAACGAGCCCGCGCAGAACGGCACCGGCTACTTCGGCTACTTCAACGGCCACGACCAGAGCGGCACACCCAACAGCCAGGGCCAGGCCGGCGACGACACCGCCACCAACCAGGGCTGGTACTCCTACAACCTCGGCAACTGGCACGTGATCTCGCTCAACGTCGAGTGCAACTCGGCCGCGTTCACCAACGACTGCTCGACCACCGACAGTGGACTGCTCGCCCAGGAGACCCGCTGGCTCGCCGACGACCTGAGGCGCAACCACGAACCGTGCACGGTCGCGTACTGGCACCAGCCGACCTTCAGCGCCACCACGGACTCGACCGCGACCGTCCCGGCCTCCGCGCCCGGCGCCGGCGGGCAGGAGGGCGCTGTGGCCGACGCCTGGTGGCAGCTGCTCTACGACAACCGCGCCACGCTCATCCTCAACGGCCACGAACACATCTACGCGCGGATGCGGCCGATGGACCCGACCGGTGCCAGCGACCCGAAGCACGGCATCCCCGAGATCATCATCGGTACCGGCGGTGAGTCGCTGGACACTCTCGCCGTGTCCAACGGGGTGTACGCCAACCCGAACGTGGTCACCGGCTACGACCAGGGCTACGGCGTCATGAACCTCACGCTCAAGCCGAACGGCTACGCGTTCACCTACAAGCCGGTCCTCGCCGGTACCGGGGCCAGCCCGTCCGCCCTGGACTACAGCGACTCCGGCTCGGGCAGCTGCCGCCACTGACCGATCGCGCCTGAGGGCCCGGCTCCCCGCGGGGAACCGGGCCCTCACCCCCGTGCGTGGTTCGGCTGCGCTCGCTCCGGCGGTCGCGCGCACCGGCGAAGCCGACCGCGGCGAACCCCGCGACCAGCAGGGCCAGGCCGGTGAACCCGGCGAGGTTGCGCAGCAGCACCGCACCGGGTACCGCGTAGGTGGTGGTCAGGCCGGCCAGCGCCGTGCCGGCCGCCGCGACGGTGGTGAGGAGGAGCAGGTGGGTCAGCCACAGCACGGGTAGGGGGCTGCTCGCGGTGCGTTCCGTGTCGCCGAACGGGTTGCCGGTGCCGGTCGCGATGGCGGTCGCCGCACCCTCGTCGCCACCGGCGACCGCGGCGATCAGCACCTCGCCGTCCATCAACCCTCTATTGCGTAACGCACCCCCACCGGTTCCCTCCGGGCACAAGAATTCCCGGCGGCGCGCGCCGCGGGGATCAGCCCTGCACGGGCTGGCTGGTGCGGGCGCGGACGGCGGACAGGAACGCGGCGTAGCTCCAGGTCAGGTCGCGGACGCTCTTCTCGTATCCGGAACGGCCGTCGAACTGTTCGCTGAGTTCCAGGTTGTCGCTGTGGTAGATGACGGCGCGCAGCATCGCGTCGCCCGCCTGGGTCAGCGCGGCGGCGACCTGCGGCGGCGCGGTGGTCGCGTCCACCCCGACCTGGGCGAAGAACGCGGCGGAGAGGCTGTCGTACGGCACCGATCCGCTCGCGGTGACCTGGCCGGCCAGCCGGTAGTAGAGCTCGGCGAAGTTACCGGTGCACAGCGCCCAGGGGTGGCCGCCGAGTACGGGGGCGGAGGTGTCGCCGTCGTAGCTGTCCGCCGGGTACCGGCCCAGCAGCGGCCCGAGGTTCTGCGCCCGGTCCGCGAGGTTGATCGGGTACACGGACGGGCTGCCCGCGTCCGACCACTGCGCGCGCAGTTGGGCGGCGGTGGACAGCAGCCGGGTGTCGTCCACGGGAACCGCGCCGTACACGGCGGCCATCACGATGTCGCTGTTCGGGTCGTACCCGGGGCCCGCCGGGTCCTGCTGGCCCTGCGCGCCGAGGAGGCTCACGTACCGGCTCGCGCCCGCGTCCCAGTGCTGGGACAGTGCCTGCCGCAGCCAGGTGACGGCACCGCTGGTACCCGCCGGGACAGGGAGGCCCAGCGTGTTGGTGGAGATCTCCTGGAAGCACCGGAGTTGCACGGCGCGGGCGAAGAACGAGAAGCCCTGGTGCTCCTCCCACAGATTCGTCGTCTGGCCCTGGTACGCCCCGAGGAGGAACGCCAGGTTCGCGGCGACCACCTGCGCCGCCACCGCACGGGCGGGATCGTCGAGTTGGGGGTACGCCCGCAGGATCGCCAAGGTCTGCAGGGCCGGGCCGTCGCTCTGCTCGCTCCACGGCCGCGGCTCGCCGTGGATGGTGAAGCAGGCGTGGGCGAGGGTGGGGCTCGCGTTGTCCTGGCAGGTCCTGGCGAACCGCACATAGTCGATCAGCGGCTGGACACCCGCACCGGGCCGGGCCGGCAACCCGGCCGCCGACAGTTCCATCGCGGTGATGGCGGCGTCCCGCGTCCAGTTGAAGACGTAGTCCTGGTTGACGCCCGGCGTGCTGGCCGGATAAGTGGGGGCGGCGATGACGCATCCGGGCGCGGAGACCCTGGACGGGTCGGCCGGATCCGCGAAGACGAACCCGTCGCTGGCGACGTTGCGCAGCATGAGCGCGAACATGTGCTGCGCCACAACCTGCAGATCCACCTGCGCGGTAGCTGTCTGGACCCGCGCGGGCCGTATGACCCCACCGCTCGCCGACGAGCTGGCCCGGACGAACAGGGCATCCGGATGAAGAGCTGTCGCTGTCATAACCCGCTCCCACAACGAGAAAACCCCGCACGCGACGGGACGACGCTGTTCATCGTAAGCCCGCGGCGCAGACCCCGCCGTTGATCTCGCAGAAAGCCGGCCGGGCCCGGTCCGGGAGGCGGCGGTGCTAGAGCAGGCCGCCGCGGTGTGCGGCCAGCAGGGCCTCGGATCTGTTGCGGGTACCCAGTTTGCGGAACAGCCGGGTCTGGATGTTCTCCACCGTCTTCACGGCGATGCCGAGACTGCGGGCGGTCTGCAGCACGGTGTGGCCGAGCGCGGCGGAGAGCAGGATCTCGCGTTCCCGGCCGGTCAGGTGCGGGTTCAGCGGCGCCTGCGGGGACATGAGGGTGGGTACCACGCTGGCCATGAGGCGGACGCTGGCGGGGCTGAGCGTGTGGTAGCCGTACAACGCCAGGGCCAGGACCGGGCACAGGTCGCCGTGGACGTCGGCGTGGCCGAGGATGGCGTGGGCGCCGCGGAGGACGGCGGTGACGGTGGTGGCCAGGTCCGGGGTGGCCGAGTGCACGACCACGGCCGGGGCGTGCAGCCGTTGCGGGAGCTGCCAGGCGGTGTGGTCGGGGTCGACGAGTACGGTGACCAGCCGGCCGTCGGTGGGTGGGGACCAGCGCAGGCCCGCGCCCAGTTCGGGGGTGGGGGCCAGGACGAATGCCTGCCCGTGCAGGCGCAGGGTGCCGGTCACGTCGGACAGGCAGGACCCGGCGGGCCCGTGGACCACGGTCAGGTGGCCGTGCCCGGTGCGGGTCGGGGCCAGGCCACGGTTGGCGCCGTCGAACAGGCCCAGCGCGATGGCCCGGGATACCGCGTGGCTCTGGCTGCGGACGCCGAGTTTCGCGAAGATGCTGCGCTTGTAGCCGGTGACCGTGTGCGGGCTGAGGCCGAGCAGGACCGCTGCCTGCGTCGCGGTGCATCCGTGGCCCATCAGCCCGAGAACAGCCAGTTCCCGGTCGGTCAGTACCGGCATGTGCACTCCAATGTCGGGACGCAGGCTACCGTGAAATTCCTCAATGGACGGTCAGAGCAACCTGGGAGATACATCGAAGTGCGCCGAACAAGTCCCTGTGGGGGAGCTTTGTGTCTATACGAGGACGCTTCGTAGATGTTGACTCCCCCGGAAAGAGGGAGGAGCCACGCCCATGCCAACCCGACGCGCCATCCTCAAGACCGGTACCGTCGCCGGCGCCGCGCTGCTCGTACCCGCCGCGGCTCTCGTCCACCGTGGACGCGCCGCGGCGGCAACGGTCGCCGGCGGCACCCTGGACCCGACCACCGTACCGAAGTACGCGACGCCCCTGTTCGTCCTACCGGCGATGCCCACCGCCGGTACCGCGGCAGGGGTTGACGTGTACCAGATCGAGGCGCGCCAGTTCACGCAGCAGATGCTGCCGGCCGGGTACCCGAGGACCACCCTGTTCGGGTTCGGCGCGGCGGGCGCTCCGGACACCACCCACTTTCCCGCGTACACCATCGAAGCCACCGCGGGCCGCCCGGTGCGCGTCACCTGGGTCAACCGGCTGGTCGACGCCTCCGGAGGGTTCTTGCCGCACCTGCTGACCGTGGACCAGAGCATCCACTGGGCCAACCCGCCCGGCGGCGTGTCCGGGCGCGACATGGTCAGTACCTTCACCTCCACGCCCGGCCCGTACACCGGACCGGTGCCGCTGGTCGTGCACCTGCACGGCGCCCACGTGACCGAGGAGAGCGACGGGTACCCCGAGGCGTGGTACCTGCCGGACGCGACGGACATCCCGACCGGGTACGCCACCGCCGGCTCCTACTACGACGGGTACAAGGCGCAGGCGGCCAGCCGGTACGGCGTCACCTGGGCCACCGGGCAGGCCACCTACCAGTACGCGAACGACCAGCGCGCCACCATGCTCTGGTACCACAGCCACGAACTCGGCATGACCCGGGTGAACGTGTACGCGGGACTCGCCGGCGTGTACCTGTTGCGGGGCGGCGCCGCGGACCTCGCGCCCGGCGTCCTGCCCGGCCCCGGCCCGCGGC
>DATEJJ010001054.1:0-5955 GCA_035278125.1 Rugosimonospora sp. | reverse complement strand
GGCCGACGTCCGGGGGTTCGGCCCGGCACCGGGCTCGGTCTGGGCGTGGCCGTGCTGTACCTCAGCCTGATCGTGCTCATCCCGCTCGGCGCGGTGGTCTGGCGCGGCACCGGCGGCGGCGCTCATCAGTTCTGGGCCGCGATCACCACCCCCGACTCCTGGTCGGCGCTCAAGCTCACCATCGTCGCCTCAGCCGGGGTGGCACTGCTCAACGCGGTGATGGGGACCGTCATCGCCTGGGTGCTGGTCCGCGACCGTTTCCCCGGCAAGGCGGTGGTGGATACGCTGATCGACCTGCCCTTCGCGCTACCCACCATCGTGGCCGGGCTGGTGTTGCTCGCCCTGTACGGGCCGGACAGCCCGCTGCACGTCAATGTCGCCTTCACCCAGGCCAGCGTTGTGCTCGCGCTGCTGTTCGTCACCCTGCCGTTCGTGGTGCGCACGGTCCAGCCGGTGCTGCTGGAACTGGACAGGGATATGGAGGAGGCCGCGTTCTCGCTGGGCGCCTCCCCCACACTGACCTTCCGCCGCATCATCCTGCCCAACCTGGCCCCGGCCATCCTCTCGGGCGCCGGCCTGGCATTCACCCGGGCCATCGCCGAGTACGGCGCCACCAACCTGCTCACGGGCAACATCCCGTTCCACACCCAGGTCGCCGCCGTCAGCATCTTCGGCCGTATCGAAAGCGACGACGTCACCGGCGCCGCCGCCGCCTCCACCGCGCTGCTGGTGGTCGCCTTCGCCGTCCTCATCGGACTGGACCTGGTACGCCGCTGGGGAGCCCGCCGTGACTAGATACCTGCTGCGTACCCTCGCCCTGGTGTACCTGCTGTTCCTGCTGATCCTGCCGGTCGGGCTGATCGGTTGGCGCACTGTCCAACATGGACTATCACCGGTCCTGCACGCGCTGACCACACCCGACGCGGTACACGCCTTCGAAGTCACCGCGTCTGTGGCGATCTGGACCGTGATCGCCAACACGCTGTTCGGTGTGGGTACCGCCACCCTGCTGGTCCGCCACCGGTTCCCCGGCAAGCGGATCCTCAGCGCCCTGATCGACCTGCCGTTGGCGGTCTCCCCGGTGGTGGTCGGCCTGGCCCTGATTCTGGTGTACGGCAGCTTCGCCCCGGTGGGTGGATGGCTGGAACACCACGGGTTCCAGGTCATCTTCTCGCTGCCGGGGATGGTGCTGGCCACCATCTTCGTCTCGCTCCCCCTCGTCGTGCGGGCCATCGTCCCCGTCCTGGAGGAGCTGGGTTTCGACCAGGAACAGGCGGCACACACGCTGGGCGCGGGCCGCCTGCAGACGTTCTGGCGCATCACCGTCCCCGGCATCCGCGCCGCGCTCGGCTACGGCGTGGTGCTGTGCCTGGCCCGCGCGCTCGGCGAGTACGGCGCGGTCGCCGTGGTCTCCGGCCGGCTGGTCGGCCAGACCCAGACCGCCACCCTGTTCGTCGAGGAACGCTACAACAACTTCGACCAGACCTCGGCGTTCGCCACCGCCACCGTGCTGGCCCTGGTCGCGGTCGCCACCCTGCTACTGACCAGGCTGATGCGGTCACGGGAGGCGACACCTGTGGAGCCGACCTCGGTGACGGTACTCAAGGAGAACGCCTGATGGCCATCAACGTCAAAGACGTCAACAAGTCCTTCGGCCCCACTCCGGTGCTGCGCGACGTCACCGTGGACATCCCGTCCGGCTCGCTGACCGCGCTGCTCGGCCCCAGCGGCGGGGGTAAGTCCACCCTGCTGCGCATCATCGCCGGGCTGGAACAGCCGGACACCGGCACGGTGCTCATCAACGGCACCGACGCGACCCGGCTTTCCCCGCAGCGGCGCAACGTCGGCTTCGTCTTCCAGCACTACGCCGCCTTCAAACACCTCACCGTGTACCGCAACATCGCCTTCGGCCTCGAAGTCCGCAAACGCCCCAAGGCCGAGATCCGCAAGCGCGTCCACGAACTGCTCGACCTGGTCCACCTGGACCAGATGGCCAACCGGTACCCCAGCCAACTGTCCGGCGGGCAACGCCAACGCATGGCCCTGGCCCGCGCCCTGGCCGTCGAACCCCAGGTACTACTGCTCGACGAACCCTTCGGCGCGCTGGACGCCCAGGTCCGCAAGGAACTACGCACCTGGCTGCGCCGCCTGCACGACGAGGTCCACGTCACCACCGTATTCGTCACCCACGACCAGGAAGAAGCCATGGACGTCGCCGACGAGATCGTGCTGCTCGCCGACGGCCAGGTCCAGCAGATCGGCCCACCCTCCGACATCTACGACAACCCGGCCAACCCGTTCGTCATGAGCTTCCTCGGGCCCGTCACGAAACTCAACGACCACCTCGTCCGGCCCCACGACATCGACATCTCCCGAACCCCCACCGACGGCAGCGTATCGGCGACCATCAACCGGATCGTGTCCCTCGGCTTCGAAATCCGCCTCGAGGCCACCACCGGCGACGGCGCCATCTGGGCCCAACTGTCCCGCGCCACCGCCAAGTCGCTGGACGTCAAGCCCGGCGACACCGTCCACCTGCGACCCAGCGCGGACGCCCGGCCTTTACCAGACGCCCGGCCGGCGTCGGCCGCGAATGCCATCCCGGTACCCGCTGACCGTTCCTGACGCCGTATGCGGATCCCGGCGCGCATCGAGTACTCGCTGCGGGCATTGTCGGCGCTGGCCGCGGCCGCACCCGAACCGGTCAACGCCCGCACCCTGGCCGAGGTCCAACACATTCCGGCCGGCTACGTCTACAACGTACTCGCCGACCTGCGCCGCGCCGACCTGGTCTACGCCCTGCGCGGCAACCACGGCGGATACGCCCTGACCCGACCTCCCGCGGACACCACCGTCGGCACCGTGGTCCGCCTGCTCGGCGACGCCGGTACCGGCGAACAGGACCGCAGGTCGGGAGAGCCCGTCACCGACGCGCTGACCGCGCGGCTGCAGCAATGGTGGGACGCCGCGAACCAGGCCAGCCTGAGCCTGCTCGACCAGCTCACCCTCGCCGATCTCGCCGATGGGCACCGCATCGGTCCGGCCCCGGCCCCCTGACCCGGGACAGCCGCTGAGCCTCAGGTGGGAGTCCGGGCAGATCGCCGGAGCGCTGCACGCCCACTCCGCCTTCCAGGAAGGTGACCGACGCAATGCGCTGAAGTCCTATTTAACAGGCCGGATATTCGGGGTATGCTGTCGGCATGTTCTTCAAGGTGCGTCCAGCGACAGCCGGCAGCGCCGGCGGGCTGCCCGGGTGTCCGTGAGCCGGATCCGCACGGGCCACACCGGCCCGCGAACCCGCCACGCGCACACTCGAATCCTTGGAGACTCCCGATGCCCCTGCCGCGCCCCAGCCGGCTGCCCCGAACGCTGGCCGCTCTCGCCCGCCACTACGCCGCCGACCCGGCCGCCTGGCCCGTACCGCCGCAGTTCGACCCTACCGACCGTTGGTACACGCGCATCGCGCGGGCCGCCGACCACGAAGCGTGGCTGCTGACCTGGCTGCCCGGTCAGGCTACCGACCTGCACGACCACGGCGGCTCGGCCGGCGCGTTGCACGTGGTCAGCGGCGAACTGACCGAGCACACGCTGCGCCGCGCACCCGGCTCCGCCCTCACCAGCCGGCGCTACCGGGCCGGCAGCACCCGCCCCTTCGGCGCCCACCACCTGCACCGGGTGGAGAACACGGGCGTGGTACCCGCGATCAGCCTGCACGTGTACGCCCCCGCGTTGGCCAGCATGACCCGCTACCGCATCGACGGCGGGCGGCTGCTGGTCGCCGAGGTGGCACGGGCCGGAGCCAACTGGTGAGCGGCACCGTCCACACGCGACCGGCGGGTACCCGCGGCATCGACGAAATCCTCGCCGTCGCCCGCGCCCGGCTCGACCGGTACGATCCCTGGCGCGCGGCACGGGCCCGGCAGGCCGGGGCGGTACTCGTGGACATCCGCCCGGCCGCCCAGCGCGCCGGCACCGGGGTCATACCCGGCGCGCTCATCATCGAACGCAACGTGCTGGAGTGGCGCTTCGACCCGGAAAGCGATGCCCGGCTACCCATGGCCGACCGCTACGACCTGCCCGTCATCGTGTACTGCCAGGAGGGGTACACCTCGTCACTGGCCGCCGCGGCACTCCAGGACCTCGGCCTGTTCCGCGCCACCGACCTGGACGGCGGCATCACCGCCTGGCAACGCGCCGGACTGCCCGTCGCCCCGAGCCCGGATCACCCGGACACACGTGCGGCGAACACGTCGGTCATGCCGTAGCGGCTACCGGTGCGTCAGGTGCGGCGGGGGCCGGTGGACATGCGGCGCAGCCACAGGTACACCTGGCAGCCGAGGCAGAACCCGAATGCCGCATTGAGGGACGCCGAGAACAGCGCGAACACGGCGGCGACCGCACCGGGCACCCCAGGCGCCGCACAGGTATCCCGCGCTGGCGAGCGCGGCCGGGTGCCAGGAGGCAGCGCATCCAAACTCCTACTTGACACATAGAGAAAATGTGAGTTTCCATAGACTCATGACGCAGAAGGCCAGCCGTGGACACGAGTTCCACGCCGTCGCGCGGCGTCACGTCGACCTGGCACGCGTGAGCAGCGCCGCGTGTCGCACGGCATCCGCCCGCTGAACCGCAGTCCTTCCCCGCTCCTGCGTTGACCGGTCGCGGCTGCTCGCCGTGGAGCGGCCCGCCCGCCTCGTCGATCAATCCGGTCCGCTGTACGCGCCGCACCGGTGATGCCCGCACGTCCGTCGTCCCGTTCCCCGTCTTTCTGGGAGGAAGTATGTCCGCTGTCACCCAACCCGCCATCGCGCTGGATGTGCGCCGCGTCGGCGGCCGTATCGGCGCCGAGGTCCACGGCGTGGATCTGCGCGCCGACCTGCGCGCCGATGTGTACGACCAGGTCCGTGCCGCCCTGCTGCGCCACAAGGCCCTGGTGTTTCGCGACGCGAACCTCGACGACGCGCAGCAGGTACGTTTCGCCGCCCGGTTCGGGCCGCTGACCACCGCCCACCCCACCGTGCCCGCGGTGGACGGCCAGCCGAACGTGCTGCCTGTCGACGGCGAGGAGGGCGTACGCGCCAACCGGTGGCACACCGACGTCACCTTCGTCCACACCCCGCCTGCCATCAGCACGTTGCGGGCCGTGACCATCCCCGCGTACGGCGGGAACACGCTGATCGCCAACACCGCCGCCGCGTACCAGGACCTGCCGCAGCCGCTGCGCGCGTTCGCGGACACCCTCCAGGCGGTACACACCAACGACTACGACTACGTGCAATCGCAGTTCACCAACACCAAGGCCGACGAGTACCACAAGGTGTTCGTGTCCCTGAAGTACCAGACCATCCACCCGGTGGTGCGGGTACACCCGGAAACCGGCGAGCGCGGCCTGTTCATCGGCGGCTTCGCGCAGCGCGTCGTGGGACTGTCCACATCGGAGTCCCGGGACGTCCTGCGGCTGCTGCAAGCGTACGTCACGCGGCCGGAGAACGTGCTGCGGGTGCAGTGGAACCCGGGCGACCTGGTGGTGTTCGACAACCGCATCACCCAGCACTACGCCCCCGACGACTACGGCGACCAGCCGCGCAAACTGTTCCGGGTCACCGTGGCCGGCGACGTCCCGGTCGGCGTCGACGGCGCGTCCAGCCAGATCCTCGAAGGCGACACCGCCACCCACTACACCCCGGAGGCGACCCGATGAGCAATCTGCGCATCGACCGCGTCGCCGGACACATCGGCGCCGAAGTCACCGGCGTCGACCTGTCCACCGCGCTCGACGACGACACAGTGGCCGCCATCCGCGCCGCCCTGCTGGCACACAAGGTGGTGTTCTTCCGCGGCCAGCACCTCGACCACGGCCAGCAGATCGCCTCGGGTCGGGCAGGGCACACCCGGCCACCAGATCGGCGGGGACGTCGCCGGCCAGGACCAGCCGATACTCCACACCCATCGCGT
>DATEJJ010001053.1:0-5433 GCA_035278125.1 Rugosimonospora sp. | reverse complement strand
ATCCAGCGGCGCCGCCTCGCCGAGCTTGACGGCCGTGGACGGCATTTGGCCGTTCGAGTCCGCGACCCATACCGCGGACCCACCGGGGTCGGCGATGAACAGGCGGCGGCCGTCTTTGCTGATCGCGATCCGTGGGTACGCCGCCGTGTGGTCCACTATGGACGCCGGGGCAGATGTTCCGGCGAGGTCGAAGCCGCCGATGCCGATCGGATTGGCGCCGAGCTGGAGGGTGGCCGGGTGCCCGTGTGAGCGCACGGCGAAGACCGCCTCGGGTGCCGGCCCCTTTCCACGTTCGCGTGTCCTCGCCGGGTGGCTCGGAAATTCGGTTGTGCGCGCTGCCGTGCTCCGCTTGGTTGATCCGCATGACTGCGTTGGATGACCTGGTGCGCCCGGATCGTTACCCGCTCTCGTCGAAGTACGATCCGGTCTGGCTGCTCGGGCTGGACATGGGGCCAAACCCGTTGTGGCTGCTGGAGAATGTTGCCGAGGGCCTCGACCTGCGGCCCGGGATGCGGGTGCTCGACCTGGGCTGCGGCAGGGGTGCCACGTCGGTGTTCCTAGCCCGGGAGTACGACGTACAGGTCGTCGCGGCTGATCTGTGGATTCCGCCGCACGAGACAGCGGCCGTGTTCGCCGAGGCCGGCGTCAGCGACCGTGTGCAGGCCATCCAGGCTGAGGCACACGTGCTGCCGTTCGCCCCGGAGAGCTTCGACGCGATCGTGAGTATGGACGCGTTCGAGTACTTCGGCACCGCGGACGGCTACCTGCCCTATCTGGTGCGGTTCCTGCGCCCGGGTGGACAGCTGGGCATGGCCACGCCCGGGATGACCCGCGAGGTCCGCGACCTGGGTGCAGTCCCGACACACATCAAGAAGGTCGTCGGCTGGGAAGCGATCGCCTGGCACACGGCCGAGTGGTGGCGTTTCCAATGGGAGATCACCGAGATGGTCACGGTCACGTCCGCGCGATTGCAGGAGGACGGCTGGCAGGACTGGCTGCTATGGACGCGGGCGAAGGCGGTGCACCAACCGGACCACCCGGAAGTTCACGTGGGCACGCTCGAGATGCTGCTGGAAGATGACGGCGAATTCCTCACCTTCGCCCTTGTGACCGCCCGCAAATCCGGCTAACCACCGGAGCTGGTGGAGTACTCACATCCACGACGCGGCCGAGACCGTCGTCGGCGCGGTCGAATCGCAAGCGGCGCCCGGTCGTCCGTTCAGCGGCATATTCGGCGGGCGCCGATGGAACACGACGCTGGTGTCGCGGTGTAGCCCGGGATCATGCACCGAGCCGGTCCCCACGCCAGCCGACGTTCCTGACGATCCGGGCCGTTGGCCGCGAGCGGGGACACCCCCAGGCCATGATCGAAAGAGGACGAACATTCACTCTTGCACGAAGGACAGTGGACCGTCCACTACGACGCCACCACCGCCACCGTAACCGTCAACCGACCGGACGGGCGCACCCTACGGGATCCGCGCCCGACTACCCACAATGGACAGTGCAGCCTAGCGGGCGAGCCCGGGGCGGGTAGCGAAGCGCCCGCCCCGGGAGTCACCGCCGGCGTACCCGCGAACGATCGTTGACCTTCGCCGGTGCGGGTACCGGCGACACGAGGCGGCGTGGCCAGTCGAGCGCCAGGTTCTCGCCCGGCGCGAGAGCCTCCCACTCACACACGAGCGCCCGGAGCGAACCGGTCGCCCGGGCCACGTCCTCGTACCCCCACGGAAGCGGCTGGGCCGATACGACACCCCATGCCTGGCGCGCCTCCCGGATCGGTACCGCACCACCGGTCTCCACGGCGCGGTGCACGATGCCCGACATCAGCTCCGCGACCCCGACCGTCCGACCGTTGGCGCGCAGGATGCGCCGGCTGCGCTCGGCGGCGTCGTGCCGGGGCCGGCCGCTGACCACGCGTACGCTCGCGTACAGCGCCCCGGCCGCGACGGATCCGTACACGCCACAGTCCATGCCGAACTCGCGCTCGGCGACCGCGTGTGCCAGGTCGTGCGGTACCCGGTGCGCCCTGCCATACCCACGCATCTCGATCAGCACGCCGTCGGGGCGCGTCAACCGGGACACAGAGCTACCGTCAGCGTGCTTGACGAACGCGATGAACATGCGTCTCACGGTCCGCGCGGCCCTGTCCGCCCGCAACCGAATTCGACGCCAACCGGCCGCCGCATCCGGGATCAGCCCGACCCGGTCGACCGGGTTACGTGAGTGGCTCCAGCCAACCTTCGCACTGACCTGGTTGACTGGTGCGGTGTCTGCGGACCAGGCACAGCACCGATCCAGGAGGGGTCATGGCCTTACTCAGCGCGCTGACCGGCGGGGCAGCGGACGCGCCGGACGCGGTCGTTGTGGCCGGGCGGTGCATGTCACGGGAGGAACTGCTCGGCGCGGCTTCGGCGGTGGCCGACCGCGTCGCCGGCGCGCGGGCCGTGGCGCTGCACGCGACCGCCACCCTGGAGACCGTCGCCGGCGTGGTGGGCTGCCTGCTCGCGGGCACGCCGGTGGTGCCGGTACCGCCGGACTCCGGGCCGGTCGAGCGCGGCCACCTCCTCCGCGACTCCGGCGCCGAGCTGCAGTTGGGCGCCCCCGAGGTCGATGGGCCGCCGGTCGTACCCGTCGACCTGGCCCAGCGATCGGCCACCGCCTACCCGGAGCCCGATCCGGCGCGGACGGCGCTCATCGTGTACACCAGCGGCACGACAGGTGCGCCCAAGGGGGTGCCGCTGAGCCGGGCGGCCATCGCCGCCGACCTGGACGCGCTGGCCGAGGCGTGGGCGTGGACCGCGGACGACCTGCTGGTGCACGGGCTGCCGCTGTTCCACGTGCACGGGCTGATCCTCGGCGTGCTCGGCCCGCTACGGGTCGGCTCCCGATTGGCGCACACCGGCCGGCCCCGTCCGGACGCCTATGCTGCGGCCGGGGGGACGCTCTATTTCGGCGTACCCACCGTGTGGTCCCGGCTGTGCGCGGAGCCGGCCGCGGCCCGCGGCCTGACCCGGGCGCGGCTGCTGGTGTCGGGTAGCGCGCCGCTGCCCGCCCCGGTGTTCCACACGCTGGCCGGGCTGACCGGGCTGCGGCCGGTGGAGCGGTATGGCATGACCGAAACCCTGATCACGCTGAGCAGCCGCGCCGACGGCGAGCGGCGGCCGGGCTGGGTGGGCACGCCGGTCGCCGGGGTGCAGACGCGGGTGGTCGGCGAGGACGGCACGCCGCTGCCCGCGGACGGCGAGTCCGTGGGCGACCTCCAGGTCCGCGGCCCGATGGTGTTCCGGGGGTACCTCGGGCGCCCGCCGGGCGAGGATTTCGCGCCGGGCGGCTGGTTCCGCACCGGCGACGTGGCCACCGTCGGCCCGGACGGCTGGCACCGCATCGTCGGCCGCGCCTCCACCGATCTGATCAAGAGCGGCGGGTACCGGATCGGCGCGGGCGAGGTGGAGAACGCACTGCTCGCCCACCCGGCGGTACGCGAGGCGGCGGTGGTCGGCACCCCCGATCCGGACCTGGGGCAGCGGGTGACCGCGTTCGTGGTGGCGGACGGGGTGGCCGCGGCGCAGTTGATCGACTTCGTGGCGGACCAGCTGTCTGTCCACAAGCGACCCCGCCAGGTGCATCTGGTGGACCAGTTGCCCCGCAACGCCATGGGCAAGGTGCAGAAGAACCTGCTGGCGGCGCCGATCGACTGAGTCGCGAGTCAGTGGAAGCTGCCGGGCGAGCGGTCCAGCTCGTCGTGCATCTCCTCGATCCGTTTGGCGTCGGCACCCTTGCTGATCGCCTTGACCAGACCGTCCTCGGCCTGCGGCCCCCAGGTCGCGACGTCAGCCGGATCGGGGTGGTGTGCCGCGACGAAGGCGTTGGCCGCCTGCTCCAGGTCGTGTTTGGGGAAGCCGCCGTGCACGGTGTGGTTGGCCAGCACGCCCACGCCGAACTCGGAAGTGACCAGCGCGGCGACCGGTATGCGTACCGTCGCGGCCTTCCCGCCGCCTGTACCCGGAAAGCGCACCGACAGCCGCGCGGTCAGCGCCCCCTGTACCTCGATCTCGTTGGCCGCGCGCAGCTCCGCCGCCTGCAGGGCCGGGTCGGTACCGGCCGCGGCGAGCACCGCGGTGAGCTTCGTGTCGGCCTGCACCGCCTTGGCCGCCGGTACCCCGGTCAGCACGCTCCCGTCCGGCCGGGTGAGTACCAGCCCGGTGGGCGCCACGTCGATGCCGTACCGGCCGAGCCGGTCCGCGAAGGCGTCCGGTGCGGCCTGCTTCATGATGGTCAGCGCGCGGATCAGGTCGCCGCGCCCGCTGTCACCGGTGGTCCACTGCACCATGCCGAACGTGACGTCCGCGATGTCCCAGGTGTTCACCGAGGTGAAGTCGCCCTCGTGGCGGGAGATGATAGCCAGGATCTTCCGGGTGGACGGGCCGAGCGTGGGGTCCTTCGCGAGCAGCTCCGGTACGGTCGGGCCGCCGCCGGAGGTACGCTCCGCCCTGCCCTCCAGCCCGCCGGCTGTGACCGTCGCGTACGCCTCCACCCGGTCGAACACGGTGGCCCGGGCACCGTCCACGCGGTACACCGTGGTGGTGCGGTCCACGTCGTGCATGCCCCAGTCGGCCGCGTCGATCTCCGCGCGTAGCTGGCCGAGCAGTGCGGTGAGCCGCTCGGCCGCCGCCCCCGCCCGGGCCTTCGCCTCGTCGCGCTGCCGGGTCAGCTCGGCCACCATGGAGGCGTCCGGCCTGCGGGCCCGGCGCGCCCGGCTCAGCTGCGCCTCGGCGGTACGCAGCGCGGCGGCGGCATCCGCCTTCTCCGATCGGGCGGCGGCGGTACGCGGGTTGCGCGAGGAGCCGAGCTTCCCCTTGACGTACTCCTTCAACGCCCCGGTACGGGCCACCACCTTGGCCTCGGCCCGGTCCACCGCGGCCTGCGCGTCGGCGACACTCGGCCCGCGTGGCCTGGTCTTCTTCTTACCGCGCTTCTTGCCCGGCGCGGGCGTACCCGGTGGTGCGGTGGCGGCGCGGCGCTGCGCGTCGGCGAGCGCGGTCTTCGCCTTGGCGAGCGTCCTGTGTGCCTTGCTCAGCGCGCTGAACAGGCTGCTCTTCTTGCCGTCGGTAGGGTTCCAGGGCAGCGTCTCGAAGATCACCCAGGGCTTCAGGGTGGCGACCTGGGTGGTGCGGGTGGACTCCACCGTCACCTGGTCCAGGGCGGCGCGCACGGAGTCGGCGGTCACCGGGTGGTCGGGCTGGCGCTGGGCGGTCAGCCGCTGGCCGGTGGCTCGCTGATCGTCGAGCAGGTGCCCGGTGGCCTGGTTACCGGCGACGCGCTGCAGCGCGAGTACGTCGTCGGTGGTCATCGGGTGGGTGGCCCGGGCGGCGCTGTTGGGCGGCAGGACGAGCAGGTCGTCGGCGCTCGCGGGCCGGCCGGACGCCGGGG
>DATEJJ010001052.1:0-3978 GCA_035278125.1 Rugosimonospora sp. | reverse complement strand
TCCGGCGCGGTGATGGACGCCTCGGGTCCGGGCTGGGGCTTCGCCGTGGTGGGCGCGGTCGGCGCGGTCGCCGGCGCGCTGGCCCTACCCACGATCCGCCGCCGGGCCGCGACTGAGCCGGAGGCGCCGGCCGAGACCCGGTTGGCGAGCCAGACCGCGTGAACCCTGGCGCCCGCCCCGCTCGCGGGTCACGGGCGTCACATCCCCAGCTGGCCCACCTCGGTGATCCGGAGCACCGCCGCGCCGGCCTCGTCGGACGCGGCCAGGTCGACCTCCGCGCTGATCCCCCAGTCGTGGTCGCCGGCCGGGTCGTCCAGGATCTGCCGCACCCTCCACCGGTCCCGTCCGGTCTCCACCAGGAGCAGCCCGGGCCCGCGGGCGTCGGGGCCGGTACCGATGTCGGCGTGCTCGGCGTAGTACCCGCCCAGCGCCCCGGCCCAGGCGGTGGCGTCCCAGCCGGCGTCCGCGTCCAGTTCACCCAGCTCGTCGTACCGGCGCAGCGCGGCCAGCTCGACCCGGCGGAACAGCGCGTTGCGTACCAGCACCCGGAAGGCGCGTGCGTTCCCGGTGACGGCCGGCGGGAGGGTCGCGCGGGGTACGGGCTCGTCGGACGGGTCGCGCAGCTGCTCCCACTCGTCGATCAGGCTGGAGTCCACCTGGCGTACCAGCTCCCCCAGCCACTCGATGATGTCGATCAGCTCGTCCGTCTTCGCCTCGTCGGGTACGGTCTGGCGCAGCGCCTTGTACGCGTCGGCCAGGTACCGCAGCACCAGCCCCTCCGAGCGGGCCAGCCCGTAGTAGCCGACGTACTCGACGAACGTCATGGCCCGCTCGTACATGTCGCGCGCGACCGACTTGGGCGCCAGCTCGTGGTCGGCGACCCAGGGGTGGCCGCGCCGGTACAGCTCGTACGCGGCGTCCAGCAGGTCGGCCAGCGGGCGCGGGTAGCTGACCGTGTCGAGCAGCTCGATGCGCTCCTCGTACTCGATGCCGTCCGCCTTCATCTGCGCGACCGCCTCGCCGCGCGCCTTGAACTGCTGCGCGTACAGCACCTGCCGTGGATTGTCCAATGTGGACTCGATGACCGAGAGCACGTCGAGCGGGTAGCTGACCGACTCGCGGTCCAGCAGCTCGAAGGCGGCCAGCGCGAACGGGGACAGCGGCTGGTTGAGCGCGAAGTCGAACTGCAGGTCGGCGGTGAGCCTGATCTCCGGCGTCCGCTCCACCACGCCGGCGGCGAGCAGGGCGCGGTAGATGGCGATGGCGCGACGGATGTGCCGGCGCTGCGCGGGGCGGTCCTCGTGGTTGTCGGTGAGCAGGTGGCGCATGGCCGCGAACGGGTCACCCTGCGGGCGCCCGATCACGTGCAGCAGCATGGCGTGGCTGACCGCGAAGCTGGAGTGCAGCGGCTCGGGCTCGGCGGCGACCAGGCGCTCGTACGTGGGTACGCCCCAGGAGACGAAGCCCTGCGGCGGCTTGCGGCGTACCACCTTCCGGCGCTTGCGCGGGTCGTCCCCGGCCTTGGCCAGCGCCCGCTCCGTCTCGATCACGTGCTCCGGCGCCTGGACCACGACCGTGCCGACCGTGTCGTACCCGGCCCGCCCGGCCCGGCCCGCGATCTGGTGGAACTCGCGCGCCTGCAGCAGCCGCGTCTTCGTACCGTCGAATTTGGACAGTGCGGTGAACAGCACCGTGCGGATGGGCACGTTTATCCCCACGCCCAGGGTGTCCGTACCGCAGATCACCTTGAGCAGGCCGGCCTGGGCGAGCGTCTCCACCAGCCGGCGGTACTTGGGCAGCATGCCCGCGTGGTGCACGCCGACGCCGTGGCGTACCAGCCGGGACAGGGTCTTGCCGAAGCCGGCGGTGAAGCGGAAGCGCCCGATCGCCTCGGCGATGGCGTCCTTCTCGGCGCGGGTGCACACGTTGATGCTCATCAGGGACTGCGCCTGTTCCAGCGCGGCCGCCTGGGTGAAGTACACGACGTACACCGGCGCCTGGCGGGTGGCCAGCAGCTCCTCCAGCGTCTCGTGCAGCGGCGTCATCGCGTACGAGAAGATCAGCGGGACCGGCCGCTGCGCCGAGCTGACGACGGCGGTCGGCCGCCCCGTGCGCCGGGTCAGGTCGTCGGTGAACCGGCTGACATCGCCCAGGGTGGCCGACATGAGCACGAACTGGGCGTGCGGCAGCTCGATCAGCGGCACCTGCCAGGCCCAGCCCCGGTCCGGGTCGGCGTAGAAGTGGAACTCGTCCATCACCACCTGGCCGGCGTCGGCGTCGGCGCCATCGCGCAGGGCGATGTTGGCAAGCACCTCGGCGGTGCAGCAGATGATCGGCGCGCCGTCGTTGACGCTGGCGTCGCCGGTCATCATGCCGACGCTGGCCGGGCCGAACATCTCGCAGAGCGCGAAGAACTTCTCCGAGACCAGCGCCTTGATCGGTGCGGTGTAGAAGCTGCGCCGCCCCGCGGCCAGGGCGGTGAAGTGCGCGCCGGCCGCGACCAGGCTCTTGCCGGAGCCGGTGGGGGTGCTCAGGATCACGTTGGCGCCGGACACCACCTCGATGAGCGCCTCTTCCTGGTGCGGGTACGGCGGCAGCCCCCGCTGCTTGGCCCACTCCGCGAACGCGGTGAACAGGGAGTCGGGGTCGCGCAGGGAGGGCGGCGGGAGCCGGTCGGCGAGCGTCATGGCCGGTCCATCCTGCCCGGCGGCGCCGCCGGGCGCCAACTCGCGCCGCCGCACACCCCAATGCCGCACGGGAGTGGCCCGGTGGGGGCACGATGGCGGGATGAGCACTGCGGAGTTTCTGGACGCGGCCGGCGACCTGCTGGCCATACCGTCCACTGCGGACCGGCCGGAGCAGCTGCGGCAGGCCCTGGAGTTCGCGGTGCGGGCCGCCGGACCGGCCACGGTGGAGTGGTTCGAGTCCGGCGGCAAGCCCAGCGCCCTGCTGTACCACGGGTCCACCCGGCCGGCGTTCCGCGCTCTCCTCAACGCCCACCTGGACGTGGTGCCCGCCGCGCCGGAGCAGTTCCGGCCGCGCCGGGAGGGCGACCGGCTGTACGCGCGGGGCGCGCACGACATGAAAGTCTCGGCCCTGCTGGAGGTGCTCACCTTCCGGGAGCTGGCCGGCAGCCTGCCGTACCCGCTGGGCCTGCAACTGGTCACCGACGAGGAGGTGGGCGGGCGGCACGGCACGCGGTACCAGCTGGAGCAGGGCGTCTCCGCCGCGTTCGTGCTGATCGGGGAGAACAGCAACCTGGACATCGTGGCCGACTCGAAGGGCCTGGTGCACGCCTGGCTGCACGCGACCGGCCGGGCCGCGCACGGGGCGTACCCCTGGCTGGGCAGCAACGCCCTGGTCAGCCTCATCGGCACGGTGAACAACCTGCTCGCCCGGTACCCGGTGGTGCGCGAGGAGGCGTGGCGTACCACGGTCAACGTGGCCCGCATGGACACCACCAACCGCGCGGTCAACCAGATCCCGGCCGACGCGTCCGCCTGGCTGGACATCCGCTTCCCACCCGAGGACGCGGACTTCAGCGGCCAGCCCGAGTCGCGGATCCTGGCGCACCTGAGCCAGTTCTGCGAGCCGGGCGTGACCGTCACCATCGACCACACCGATCCCCCGCACCACGCCGACCACGAACTGCCCGAGCTGAAGCAGCTGCGCCAGGCCGCGCGCGCCCAGGGGTACCTGGGCAACTTCCTGCGCAAGCACGGCGCCGCCGACGGCCGCTTCTACTCGCAGCGGGGCATCCCGGCGGTGGCGTTCGGCGTCGGCGGCGCCGGCCAGCACGGCCCCGAGGAGTACGCCGACCTGACCACCGTGGAGCCCTACCGCCGGGCGCTGGCCGAATTCCTCCGCGACCTATCCTGAACGCCCGATTTCTCCGTACCCGGTGGCGCCGGCCACCCCGGCTGTACCGGCGTCCCTATTGGGGAGTAGCGTTCGCATATGACCGTCGTTGCCCGCCGC
>DATEJJ010001051.1:0-2022 GCA_035278125.1 Rugosimonospora sp. | reverse complement strand
CTGGGCCTGCCGCCGGGCACCGGCCTACCCCCGGGCGGGTACCCGCCGGGCGCCACCGTCCCGCCGCAGGGGTACCCGTACCTGCTGATCCGGCCGCGGCCGCACGGCCTGCCGGTGGCGCCGCTGGGCCTGCGCTTCCTGGCCCGGCTCATCGACATCCTCGTGGTCCTCGTGCTCAACGTCGTCGGCAACGGCTGGTTCGTCTACCTGTGGGCCAAGGACGTCGGGCCGTACCTGAGCGCGACCATGCGCGCCGCGATGAACAACCAGACCAATGTGGACCTGCCCGCGATCCCGGGGCGGGCCAGCGCGCTGGCGTACGTCATCCCGCTGGTCGCGATGGCGCTGTGGTGGGCGTACGAGGTGCCCGGCATCGCCAACGCGGGGCAGACGTTCGGCAAGCGGCTGGTCGGCATCAAGGTGATGGCACTGGAGAAGGAGGAGCCGATCGGCTGGGGCCGCGCGTTCCGCCGGTGGAACCCGCTGGGCCTGCCGGTGCTGCTCTGGTCCTGCGGCATCGGCTTCATCCTGCAGTTCGTCGACGCCATCTCGCCCGCCCTGGGCGGCCCGCTGCAACTGGCTCTGCACGACCGTTCCGCGCAGACCGTCGTTGTCCACTGTGGACGTCGGGGGCACGAGAAGACACCCGAGAAGGTACCCGCGAAGACCGGAGAAGAGACGTGAGCCTGACCCGCGCCGACCTGGATCCGCTGCCGTCCTACGTGCCCGGGCGCACGGTACCCGGCGCCATCAAGCTGGCCAGCAACGAGGTGCCGTACGGCCCGCTGCCCGGCGTGGCCGAGGCGATCGCGGAGGCCGCCGCCAACACCCACCGGTACCCGGACGCGGGTACGGTCGCGCTGCGCGACGCGCTGGGCACCCGGTACGGCGTGGACCCGATCCGGGTGGTCAGCGGCTGCGGCTCGGTCGCGCTCGCCGAGCACCTGGCCCGGGTGACCTGCCGCGAGCCGGACGACGAGGTGCTGTACGCGTGGCGCTCGTTCGAGATGTACCCGATCCTCACCGCCACCGCCGCGGCCGCCAGCGTGAAGGTACCCAACCGGGCGGATCACGCGCACGACCTCGCCGCGATGGCGGCCGCCCTGTCCCCGCGTACCCGGCTCGTCTTCGTCTGCAACCCGAACAACCCCACCGGCACCGCGGTACGCGCCGCCGAGCTGGACGCCTTCCTGGACGCGGTACCCGAGACCACGCTCGTCGTGCTGGACGAGGCGTACCGCGAGTTCGTGACCGATCCCGGGGTACCCGACGGGCTGGCCTACGCGGACCGGCCGAACGTCGCGGTGCTGCGTACCCTCTCCAAGGCTTGGGGCCTGGCCGGGCTGCGGGTCGGCTTTCTCATCGCGCAGCCCGGGGTCGCGGACGCCATGCGCAAGGTGGTCACGCCGTTCTCCACGTCGCACCTGGCGCAGGCGGCGGCGCTGGCCGCGCTGGGCCAGGACGCGGAGATGAGCCGCCGCGCGGCGCTCGTGGTCCGCGAACGCGAACGGGTGCTCACCGCGCTGCACAAGCTGATCCCCGACGTGCCCGAGTCGCACGCCAACTTCGTCTGGCTGCCGCTGGGCGACCGGTCCGCCGCGTTCGGCGCGGTGTGCGAGGAGCACCTGGTCATCGTGCGCGTCTTCGCGGGCGACGGGGTCCGCGTGAGCATCGGCACGCCCGAGGAGAACGACGCGTTCCTGGCCGCCGCCGAGGCCGCCCTCACCTGAGTGGCGGCTCAGGTGCCGGTCGCGAGCACGTTCGGGGACGGGTAGTAGTAGCGCGTGTTGGAGTCGCCCGGTCTGGCGCCGGGGCGCAGCCGTTCCACGAACACGAAGCCGTCGCTCGCGTACACGTAGCCCGGGTCGAACATGAACTCCCCGTCGCCGGTCAGCGCCAGCCGGCACAGCTCCAGGCCGTCGGCGGGGTCCACGCTCACCAGCTCGCGGTCCGCGGTCAGCAGGTGCACCTCGCCCTGCTGCACCGCGACCACCCGCGCGCCGTCCGGCGCCGCCCCGCCCA
>DATEJJ010001050.1:0-8032 GCA_035278125.1 Rugosimonospora sp. | reverse complement strand
CCCGGCCGGGCGGACCGCCGGGTGCTCGGCGCCGGCGGCTGAAGACCTTCTGCCGGAACGCGGGCGACTGCATCAGGCACACGATGATCACCACGACCGCCTTGAACACCAGCGTGGACTGGGTGGGTACGCCGATGGTGTAGATGGTGGTGGTGAGCGTCTGGATGATGAGCGCGCCGACGACCGTACCCCCGATGTAGAAGCGGCCCCCGGTCAGCGACGTGCCACCGATGACCACGGCCAGGATGGCGTCGAGTTCGATCCAGAGGCCGGCGTTGTTGCCGTCGGCGGAGGACACGTTCGAACTGATCATGATGCCGGCGATGGCCGCGCAGAGCCCGCAGAACAGGTACACCATGATTTTGATGCGCCGCGCGTTGATGCCGACCAGGCGGCTGGCCTCGGCGTTGCCGCCAACGGACTCGACCATCATGCCCAGCGCGGTGCGCCGGGTCAGCGCCACCGCGAGCGCCACCACGGCCGCCACGATGAAGACGGAGAACGGCAGGGTGAGCAGGTACCCGCCGCCGATGCGCCCGTACGGCGAGCTGTTGATGGTGATGATCTGGCCGCTGGTGATGAGCTGGGCCACGCCGCGCCCGGCCACCATGAGGATGAGCGTGGCCACGATCGGCTGGATGCCCACCCGGGCCACCAGCACGCCGTTCCACACGCCCAGCACCACCCCGATGACCAGGGCCAGGGCGACCGCGACGAGGGTACCGGTGATGCTGTTCTGGTCGGCCTCCCGGCTGATGTACCAGCAGGACAGCGCGCCGGCGATGGCCACCACCGCGCCCACCGAGAGGTCGATGCCGCCGGTCGCGATGACCAGGGTCATACCGAGCGCGACCAGGATCAGCGGCGCGCCGAACAGCAGGATGGAGATCAGGCTGCCGTACAGGTGCCCCTGCTTCAGCTGGATCGAGAAGAAGTTGTGCGTGAAGATGACGTTGAGCAGCATCAGCAGCACCAGCGCCAGTACCGGCCAGAAGAGCCGGTGGCGGGTCAGTGCGCGCCAGCGGTCGCCGGCCGTGGTCGGCGCGGGCGCGGCCGGGCCGCCGCCGCCGGGTTCCTGGATCCGCTGCCGCTCCGGGCTCGTCTCCGTGGTCATGACTGTGCTCCGCTCGCGATGATCTCCATGATCCGGTCGGCCGTCACGTCGGCGTCGTTGGCTATCTGCGCCACCAGCCGGCGGTCGCGCAGGACGCCGATGGTGTGGCTGAGCCGGAGCACCTCCTCCAGTTCGGCGGAGATGTACAGCACCGCCATCCCGTCCTCGGACAGCGACACCACCAGCTTCTGGATCTCCGCCTTGGCACCCACGTCGATGCCCCGGGTCGGCTCGTCCAGGATGAGCAGCCGCGGCCGGGTGATCAGCCAGCGGGCCAGCAGCACCTTCTGCTGGTTGCCGCCGGACAGCGCGGACACCGGCAGCTCCGGGTTCGCCGGGCGGATGTCCAGCGTCCGGATGTACCGGTTGACCAGTTCGTCGCGCTGGTCCGCCGGGATCGGCCGGATCCAGCCCCGGGACGCCTGCAGCGCGAGCAGGATGTTCTCCCGCACGGTCAGCTCCGGCACCAGCCCTTCGGTGCGGCGGTTCTCCGAGCAGAACGCGATGGAGTGGTCGATGGCCACGCTGGGCCGGCGCAGCGCGACCGTCTTGCCGTCGATGCGCATCTGGCCGCTGTCGGGCGCGTCCGCGCCGAACAGCAGCCGGGCCAGTTCGGTGCGGCCGGAGCCGAGCAGCCCGGCCAGGCCCACCACCTCACCGGCGTGGATGTCCAGGTTGAACGGGGCGATGGCGCCGGTACGCCCGACTCCCTGCGCCTGGATGACCGGGTCGCCCACGGCCGGCCGGATGTGCCCGGTCAGCTCCTCCAGGTCCCCCAGGTCCTTGCCGATCATCAGCTGGACCAGGCGCATCTGGTCCAGTTCGCGGACCGGGTACTCGCCGACCAGCCGGCCGTTGCGCAGGATCGTCATCCGGTCGCAGATCTCGTAGATCTGGTCCAGGAAGTGCGAGACGAACAGGATCGCCACGCCCTCGGCCTTGAGCCGCCGCATCACGCTGAACAGCTGCTCGACCTCGTCCCGGTCCAGGCTGGAGGTGGGCTCGTCGAGGATGAGGACCTTGGCCACCGTACCCACCTCGGCCTGCCCGGCCGCCGGGCCCGCCACCGCCGTCACGCCCACCGCCCGGACGATCGCCACCAGTTGCTGGATCGCCAGCGGGTACGAGCCGAGCAGCGCGGACACGTCCAGGTTCAACCCGAGCCGGGCGACCAGCTCGGCCGCCTCGTGCCGCATCTGCGTCCACCGGATCTTCGTACCCCGCACCGGTTCCCGCCCCAGCATGATGTTCTCCGCCACCGTCAGGTTGGGGCAGAGGTTCACCTCCTGGTACACGGTGCTGATGCCCGCCTTCTGCGCCTGCGGCGGGCTGCTGATGCGTACCGGTTCCCCGTCCAGCCGGATGCTGCCGGCGTCGTGGTCGTACACGCCGGTCAGCACCTTGATGAGGGTGGACTTGCCGGCGCCGTTCTCGCCGAGCAGCGCGTGGATCTCGCCGGGGAACAGTCGGAAGTCCACATTCGACAGAGCCCGTACGCCGGGGAACTCCTTGCTGATGCCCGTCATCTCCAGCACGGGCGGCTGCTGTGCCATGTGGCCTTCCTCGATCAATCGGTCACCTCGGGGTGCGGGGCCGCCGCCGGCGGAACCGGCAGCGACCCCGGGACCTACTCTCAGTACTTGCGGGTCGGCAGGGCCGCGGCCGCCATGTCCTGGGTAAAGTCACTCTCCTTCGTGACAATCCACTTGTCCACACTCCCGCCGGCGAGGACCGTCTTGATGGTCTCCATCAGCTGGGGGCCGAGCAGCGGGTTGCACTCGATGATTCCGTTGATCTTGCCAGCGGCCATGGCCACGAAGCCGTCGTGCACGCCGTCGATCGTGACGATCTTGATGTCGGTACCCGGCTTCTTGCCGGCCGCCTCGATCGACTGGATAGCACCGAGGCCCATGTCGTCGTTCTGCGCGAACAGGGCGTTGATGTCCGGGTGCGCCTGCAGGAACGCCTGCATGACCTGCTTGCCGCCGGCCCGGGTGAAGTCGCCGGACTGGGTCACCACGAGCTTCCAGTCCGAGTGGGTGTCCATGATTTCCTTGAAGCCCTTGGTCCGGTCGATCGCCGGTGCCGAGCCCGTGGTGCCTTCCAGCTGGGCCAGCTTGACCCCGGACATGCCGGTCAGCACCTTCTCCATCATGTGCCCGGCCCGTACGCCCTCGGCGTGGAAGTCCGAGCCGACCAGCGTCACGTACAGGGACGCGTCGCTGGTCTGCACCGCACGGTCGGTCAGGATGACCGGGATCTTCGCGGCCTTCGCCTCGTTCAGCACCGTGTCCCAGCCGGTGACGACCACCGGCGAGAACGAGATGACGTCCACCTTCTGCTGGATGAACGACCGGATCGCGGCGATCTGGTTCTCCTGCTTCTGCTGCGCGTCGGAGAACTTGAGGTTGATGCCGGCCGCGGCGGCCGAGTCCTGGATCGACTTGGTGTTCGCGGTGCGCCAGCCGCTCTCGGCGCCGACCTGCGAGAAGCCGAGCGTGATCTGCTTCTTCGCGCCGCCGGTGCTGCCGCTGGCGCCGCTCGTGCTGGGCTTCTTGGCGCACGCGGCCAGCGCGCCACCGGCGGTGACGGCCGCCGCCGTAGTCAGAAAGCCTCTTCTACTGACCATCGTCCACTCCTTGGGGTGCGTGGGAGCCTGTGATTCCGTTGTCACATCAGGGGATACCGGGGTGCCGGGGTTGGCGGGAGATCAGATCCGGGCGGTCGCGCCGCCGTCCGGTTCGCAGTGCACCGGCCGGGGAGCCGGGTGCCTGCCGGGGAGCATCATCTGGAGGTACCGGCCGCCGGGGCGCAGCCCGCATCGCGTGCTGGCGCGTCCGCCCCGGTCGGTGGGGAACATGCCCGGGTCACCCCCGTCCGGGACCGGGCGGGGCCGGCCGCTGGCCGTAGACGTTCTGGTACCTGTCGTACAGCGCGTCCACGTCGGCCGGGTCGAGCGGCTTCACCTCGCCGAGGGACCGGGCGAGGTGCACGGCGCGGGCCACGTCCTCGCACATCACCGCCGCCTTCACCGCGTCCCGCGCGCCGCGGCCGATGGTGAACACGCCGTGGCTGCGCAGCAGGACGGCGGGCGAGCGGGACCCGTCGAGAGTGTCCACAATGGCCCGTCCGATCTCGTCGCCGCCGATGCGGGCGAACGGGCCGACCGGGATGGGACCGCCGAACTCGTCGGCCATCGCGGTGAGCACGCACGGGATCTCCTCGCCGCGCGCGGCCCAGGCGGTGGCGTACGGGCTGTGCGTGTGCACCACGCCGCCCACGTCCGGGCGGTGCCGGTACACGAAGGCGTGCGCGGCGGTGTCGCTGGACGGGCTGTAGTCCCCCTCCACCACCTCACCGCTCAGGTCGCACAGCACCATGGACTCCGGAGTGAGGTCGTCGTACGAGACGCCGCTGGGTTTGATCAGCATCAGCGGCCGGTCCGGTACCCGCGCGGAGATGTTGCCCGCGGTCCACACCACCAGCCCGCTGCGGCGCAGCTCCTCGTGCAGCACGCACAGGGTGCGCCGGATGTCCTGGAGCACCTGGCTCATACCGAAGCCTCCACAGCATTGTCCACAGTGGTCAGTGCCTCCACCCGGATACGGCGCAGCTGGTGCAGGACGCGGGTACCGCCCCGGCCGAAGTGGTCGTGCAGTTCCCGGTACTGCGCGTAGAGCTGGTCGTACCCGGCGGCGCGTACGGGATCCGGCCGGTACACCGCGCGGCGTACCTTGCCCATCGCGGCGGCCGCCGCGCGCACGTCCGGGTACGCGCCGGCCGCCACGGCCGCGTGGATCGCCGCGCCCAGCGCCGGACCCTGCTCGGAGTCGATGACCGACAGCGGGCGGCGGGTCACGTCCGAGTAGAGCTGCATGAGGAACGCGTTCTGGATCAGGCCGCCGGCCACCACCAGTTCGGCGACGGGGACGCCGGACGACTCGAAGGCTTCGATGATGGTACGGGTGCCGAACGCGGTCGCCTCCAGCAGCGCGCGGTACGTCTCCTCCGGCCGGGTGGCGATCGTCTGCCCGACGACGACGCCGGACAGGTCGTGGTCCACCAGCACCGAGCGGTTGCCGTTGTGCCAGTCCAGGGCCACCAGCCCGTGCCCGCCCACCGGCTGCGCCCCGGCCAGCTCGGCCAGGTAGTCGTGAATGGACAGTCCGCGCTCCCGCGCCTGCTCGTGGTACCGGTCGGGCAGGCTGGTACGCACGAACCAGGCGAAGATGTCGCCCACCCCGCTCTGCCCCGCCTCGTACCCCCACTCGCCGGCGAGGATGCCGCCGCGCACCACCCCGCACATGCCGGGTACCTCGGCCAGCCGGTCACCGTTCATCACGTGGCAGGTGGAGGTACCCATCACCATCAGCATCTGGCCGGAGTCCACGGCACGGGCCGCGGGCGCGGTCACGTGCGCGTCCACGTTGCCCACCGCGACCGGGATACCGGCGGGCAGCCCGGTCCACGCCGCCGCCCGCGCGGTCAGCGTGCCGGCCACCCCGCCCAGCGGGGACAGCGACCGGGCCAGCTTCGCCGGGAAGCCGGTGAAGTCCGGGTTCAGCGCGGCCAGGAACTCCGCCGACGGGTACCCGCCGTCCTGGAAGATGCCCTTGTACCCGGCGACGCACTCGCCGCGACTCTCCACACCGGACAGTTGCCAGGTGATCCAGTCGGTCGCCTCGATCCAGCGCTCCGCCGCGTGGTAGATCTCCGGATCCTCCTCCAGCAACTGGAGGCCCTTGGCGAACTCCCACTCCGAGGAGATCTTCCCGCCGTACCGGCCCAGCCAGGGCTCGCCCCGCGCGGCGGCGGTCTCGTTGATCCGGTCGGCGTGCGGCTGGGCGGCGTGGTGCTTCCACAGCTTCACGTACGCGTGTGGACGGTCGCGGTACCCGGGCAGCTCGCACAGCGGGGTACCGTCGGCCAGGGTGGGCAGGATGGTGCAGGCGGTGAAGTCGACCGCGATACCGACCACGGCGGCGGGGTCCACTCCGGACGCGGCGAGCGCCGCCGGTACCGCGTGCCGCAGCACCGCCCGGTAGTCCTCGGGGTCCTGCAGCGCCCAGTCCGGTGGCAGCCGCTCGCCGGTGGCGGCCAGCACCTCGTCCATCACGCCGTGCGGGTAGTCGTGCACGGCGGTACCCAGCTCGGCGCCGTCGGACACCCGTACCACCAGCGCCCGGCCGGACAGCGTCCCGAAGTCGACTCCGATGACGTACCGCGCCGCGTCAGCGTTCACCTCAGCTCGCCCTTCCCGTACTAGTGGTAGTTGTGGATGTTATCGTTAACAAACCTAAGCACAGTTCACCCGCCGGCGGGCATCCCGTGTCCGTCAGCTGGCCGGCGCGGTGCTCTGTCGCACGACTATCTGCGCCGGTACCACCACTCTCGAATCCATCCGGTTGCCGCTCGCCAACTGGGCGAGCATCAGGTTCAGGCTGCGCCGCCCGACCTCCGCGAAGTCCTGCCGGATGGTCGTCAGCGGCGGTGTCAGGTACGCGGCCTCGGGTATGTCGTCGAAGCCCACGATGCTGACCTCCTCGGGTACCCGCCGCCCCGCCTCGTGCAGGGCGCGCAGCACGCCGAGGGACATCTGGTCGTTGGCCACGAACACAGCGGTGACGCTGCGCAGCTTGGCCAGCCGGCGCCCGGCCAGGTAACCGGAGCGGGCGCTCCAGTCCCCCGGCAGCACGCCCGGTACCTTCACGTCGGCGTCCACGAGAGCCGCGCGCCAGCCGTCGTGCCGCCGCTGCGACTCGATCCACCCCTCCGGCCCGCTCACGTGCCAGACCGTACGGTGGCCGAGGTGCAGCAGGTGCTCGACCGCCTGCCGCGCACCGGACGCGTGGTCCACGATCACCTCGGGTACCCCCGCGTCCGGCCCACCCTGCACCAGCACCACGGGCAGGTGCGCGGGGAGCACGGTGACCGCCTCGGCGGCGGACACCAGCGGTGCCACCACCATGATGCCGGCCACCGACTGGGCGATGAGCCGGTCCACCGCGTCGCGGACCGACTCCACGTCCAGGGCCGGGAGGCTGGCGATGCTGACGAAGTAGCCGGCCTCGCGGGCCGCCTGCTCGATGCCGTAGATGGTGGACGCCGGCCCGTACAGCGTGGTGTCGAAGCTGATCACGCCGAGGATCTGGGACCGGCCGGTGACCAGGATCCGGGCCGCCGAGTTGGGGCGGTAGCCCAGCCGGTCGATCGCCGAGCGCACCCGGGCCCGGGTGTCCGGCCGGACGCTCGGGTGGTCGTTCAGCACCCGCGACACGGTCTGGTGGGAGACGCCCGCCAGCCGCGCCACGTCGGTCATCGCGGGCGGCCGCTGCCGGTGCGCACGCGCCTGCTCGGACATCGACAGCCTCCTCCCGCTACGCTTCAACGGTGTGTGTCACGCCCGCTCCGGTGCGCCCGGGCCGCGTGGCGTGGGAGAAGTGTGAGCGTTAACACGGGCGCCTGTCAACAGCCGTGAAACGATCGCATGACGCCTGCGGACCAGTTGTTATCGGCGCGTGACCCTACAGCCTCTCTACAGGTCACGGTTGGATGACGACCTTGAGCCCGGCCCGGGTCGTGGCGTCCGCGAAGGCGGCCGCCGCCTGCTCCAGCGGGAAGCACCGGGTCACCACCGGCTCGATGTCGACCAGGCCGCGCTCGACCAGCCGGATCGCCCGCGGGTACACCTCTTTCATGCGGCGTACCAGCAGCAGGGTCAGGCCCTTGCGCCGGGCGAGCGAGGCGCGGAACGCGGTGCCGTCGTTGTCGGGGATGCCGGCCAGCACCACCCGGGCACCGGGCCGGGCCAGCTCCATCGCACCCAGTACCGCGTCGTCGTTGCCGGCCGCCTCGAACGAAACATCCACGCCGCCGGGCGCGCCCAGGTCTCCCGGATCGGCCGCGTGCGCCTCGTCC
>DATEJJ010001049.1:0-5965 GCA_035278125.1 Rugosimonospora sp. | reverse complement strand
CAGGAGTTGTCTCACGACAAGGTCAACTGATGAGCCGCGCGACGGTCACGGCTGCGGCGCGACCATGGGCGCGTGCGCGGCGATCTCGCGGGCCGCGCCGCGCAGGTCGTCGAGGTGGCGCTCGGCGGCCTGGCGGGCGGTCATCACCGGCAGCCGCCAGGTCAGGTTGACGCAGCCGAGTACCTGCTCGCCCACCAGGATCGGTACCGCGATCGAGTCGCGACCGTCGTCCACCTCGGCCCGGGCGCGGCAGTAGTCGCCGCCGAAGTCCGGCGCGCGCACGCTGTACCCGCGCCGGCGGGTGCTCTGCACGATCTGCCGTACCGCGGCCGGGTCGTGCGCCAGCTCGTGCCCGGGTACCGCGTGCTCGCGCAGCCGGCGCAGCACCGCCTCGCGCTCCTGCTCCGGGCAGTACGCGAGGTATGCCCGGCCGGAGGCTGACCTCAACATGTTCGCCCGGAAGTTCACCGGTCGTACCGGCAGTTCGTCGAAGTACGCCCGCCGGCTGTTGGTCTCCACCACCGACATGTACTCCAGCCGCGGCACCGACAGTACCGACGGCCAGCGCACCTTGCGGCACATCCGCTCCAGTACCGGCGAGGCGATCTCGGCGAGCCAGTCGGTGTCGTCCGGCGGTTGGGCGGTGGCCGCGTGCCGGGGCAGGAACGCGCCGTCGGCCATCCGCTGCCACACCAGCCCCTCGCGGTGACAGGTGTAGAGGATCCGGGTCAGCGTGCTCTTCGGCAGCCCGGTCGCCAGGTGCAGGTCGTGCAGGCTCGCGGCGCGCATGTCCTGCAACGCGCGCAGCACCCGCAGGCCGCGCGCCAGGGACTCGACCGGCTTGACCTTGTACTCCCGCACGACCGCCCCTGGCGTTCCGCTCACTCCTTGCTTTTCACTGTGCGAAAACGTACCAGAAAATCGTTGTCCAGAGCACACCGCGGTCGCACCGTCATGGGTGTGGAGTTGGCGGTACGCGAGGGCGAACTGCTGTGGACGCCCTCACCGGAGCGGGTGGCCGGGGCCAACCTGACCGCGTTCACCGCGTGGGTGGCGCGCGAGCGCGGGGTGCGCTGCGCCGGGTACCCGGAGCTGTGGCGCTGGTCGGTCGAGGATCTCGACGGGTTCTGGCAGGCCATCTGGGACTACTTCGGGGTACGGGTGTCGGCCACGCCGAGCGCGGTGCTGGGGCGGCGGGAGATGCCCGGCGCGCAGTGGTTCCCCGGCGCCCGGCTCAACTTCGCCGAGCACGTGCTGCGGGCCGAGCGCCCGGGCACCGACGCGGTGCTGTACGGGAGCGAGGACACCCCGCTGGCCGGGGTTCCGTGGGAGGTGTTCGCGGGGCGGGTACGGGGGCTGGCGAACGGGCTGCGGGCGTTGGGGGTACGCCCGGGGGACCGGGTCGTGGGGTACCTGCCCAACATCCCCCAGGCGATGGTGGCGATGCTGGCCACCGCGAGCATCGGCGCGATCTGGGCCTGCTGCTCGCCGGACTTCGGCTGGCCCGGCGTGCTCGACCGGTTCAGCCAGCTGGACCCGAAGGTGCTGTTCCATGTGGACAGTTACCGGTACGGCGGCGAGGAGCGGGACCGGCGGGACGAGGTACGCGCCATCGTGGACGGGCTGCCGAGCCTGGAGCACGTGCTGCGAGTACCGTCCACACTGGACGAATGGGACTGCGCTCCGCCCGAGTACTTCGAGTACACCCACGTACCGTTCGACCATCCACTGTGGATACTGTTCTCCTCGGGTACCACGGGGCGGCCCAAGGCGCTGGTGCACGGGCACGGCGGCGTGCTGCTGGAGCAGCTCAAGCTGCAGCACCTGCACCTGGACCTGCGCCGGGGCGACCGGGTCTTGTTCTACACCACCACCGGCTGGATGATGTGGAACTTCCTGGCCTGCTCGCCGCTGGTCGGCGCGGTACCGGTGCTGTACGACGGCAGCCCCGGCCATCCCGATCTGGACGTGCTGTGGCGCCTGGCACAGGACAGCCGGGCCACCTTCTTCGGCACCAGCCCGTCCTTCGTCAACCTGGTCCGGCAGGCGGGTGTGGTGCCGCGCGAGCGGTTCGACCTGAGCCCGCTGCGCGTGGTCATGCCGGCGGGTTCACCGGTCGGGCCGGACATCACGGCCTGGTTCTACGAGAACGTGAAGCCGGACGTCTGGGTGGCCACCGGCAGCGGCGGCACCGACTGCTGCACCGGCTTCGTCGGCGGGGTACCCACCCTGCCGGTGTACGCGGGGGAGATCCAGGCCCGCTCGCTCGGGGTCGCCGCGTACGCCTACGACGAGCGGGGCCGGTCGGTGGTGGACGAGGTGGGCGAGCTGGTCATCGCGCAGCCGATGCCCTCGATGCCGGTACGGTTGTGGGGCGACCGGGACGGGCAGCGGTACCGCGAGGCGTACTTCGCCCAGTACCCCGGCGTGTGGCGGCACGGTGACTTCTTCCGGATCAACGGGCGGGGCGGCTGCTTCGTGCTCGGCCGCTCCGACGCCATGCTGAACCGGCACGGGGTACGCATCGGCACCGCCGAGGTGTACCGCTGCGTCGAGGCGGTGCGCCCGGTCGACGAGGCGCTGGTGGTCAACCTGGACCTGCCGGGTGGTGGCTTCTTCATGCCGCTGTTCGTCTCCCTCCAGAGTGGACACAAGCTGGACGCCGCCCTGGAGGCGGAGATCCGCGGCCGGCTGCGGCGCGAGTACACGCCCCGGCACGTACCCGACCGCATCATCCAGGTACCCGCGATCCCGCGTACCCGGTCCGGCAAGAAGATGGAGATCCCGGTACGCCGGATCCTGCTCGGTGCCCCGGTCGAGTCGGTCGCCGATCCGCATGCCATGGCCGACCCGGGCGCCCTGGCGGCCTTCGTCGAGTTCGCACAGACCCTCCACCCCAGGGAGTGAACCCATGCCCCACGACTTCCCGTTACCGTCCCAGATCGCCGACGTACCCGGCGCCGAGCAGTGGCGCTCGATGTACCCGTACTTCACCCGGTTCCAGCCCGCCGACGACAACCGGTTCTGGTTCTACAACGCGATGCACTTCCCGGAGCCGATGCCGGCCTTCGACGCGATCACCGCGGAGATCCCGTACACGGCGGTCAGCTCGAACCCGGCGCGGGTGTTCGTGCTCCCGACGACGCTGGGCATCGACCACCGGATCCTCAACGGGCGGGTCTACATCACCGCCAACCCGGTGCTCGACCCGGCGGAGATCGGCCGACGGCTCGGCCACTTCCAGGAGCGGGCCGGGCACTACTACGGCAACTGGGACGCGCTGTACCAGGGGTGGAAGGAGCGCATCCGGGGCCTGATCGACGAGATCGGCGCGGTGACCGTACCGGAGCTGCCGGAGTTCGAGGATATCGCCGTGGTGCTGAACTCGACCGGGGTGGCGCAGAACCACTACGTGCGCGAGAACTTCCACCGGTGCCTGGACCTGTACTCGAAGATGTGGCACCACCACACCGAGTTCCTGTTCCTCGGGTACGGCGCGTACCTGGTGTTCTTCGAGTTCTGCAAGAAGGCGTTCCCGGAGATCCCGGACCAGGCGGTGGCCCGCATGGTCGCCGGCATCGACGTCATCATGTACCGGCCGGACGACGAGCTGAAGAAGCTGGCCGCGCTGGCCGTGGAGTCCGGTGTGGACGATCTGTTCACCGACGGCGCGAACCCGGCCGCGGTGCTGGACGCGCTGCGCGCCCGGGGCGAGGCGGGCGCCGGGTGGCTGGCCGCGCTGGACGCCGCCCGCGACCCGTGGTTCAACGTGTCCACAGGGGACGGTTTCTACCACCACCACCGCAGCTGGAGCGACGACCTGACGGTACCCTTCGCCGCGCTGCCCCGGTACGTGCGGCAGGTACGCGCGGGCGAGCCGCTGACCCGGCCCACCGAGGCGCTGCGCGAGGAGCGCGAACGGATCGTCGCCGAGTACCGGTCGCTGCTGTCCACTGAGGAGGATCGGGGTACCTTCGACCAGATGCTCGGGCTGTGCCGGGTGGTCTTCCCGTACGTCGAGGACCACAAGTTCTACTGCGAGCACTGGTTCACCACGCTGTTCTTCGGGAAGATCCGGGAGTTCGGCCGGCTGCTGGCCCGGTCCGGGGTGCTGGACGACGCCGAGGACGTGTTCCACCTGCACCACACGGAGGTGGACCAGGCGCTGTCGGACGTGATGCTGGCGTGGGCCTCGGGCGGCACCCCCGTCGGCGGTGCGTACTTCCCGCCGATCGTGGCCGAGCGCAAGCGGATGCTCGCGGTACTGAAGGACTGGACGCCGCCGCCGGCGCTCGGGCCGGCACCGGAGGCGCTCAACGATCCGGCGGTACAGATGCTGTGGGGCATCACCGCGCAGACCCTGGAGACGTGGTCGGCGGCGTCCGTCGGCGACGAGCGGGAGATCCACGGGCACGCGGCCTCGCCCGGTGTGGTGGAGGGCATCGCGCGGGTGCTGCGCGACGTCAACGAGATCGGCCAGATCCAGGACGGCGAGATCCTGGTCTGCGCGGTCACCGCGCCGAGCTGGGGCCCGGTGTTCGGCAAAATCAAGGGTGCGGTCTCCGACATCGGCGGTACCATGTCGCACGCCGCCATCGTGGCCCGCGAGTACGGCATGCCCGCGGTGGTGGGCACCGGCCAGGCCACCCAGCGCATCAAGACGGGCCAGCGGCTGCGCGTGGACGGCGACCGCGGCATTGTCCGAATCCTGGACTGAACGTGGCTGAACTCGTCCGAGCGCTGGCGGATCTGCGGCTGGCGGACACCGCTCTGGTGGGTGGCAAGGCCGCCAGCCTCGGTGAACTGGTCGCGGCGGGAACTGCGGTGCCGCCGGGGTTCGCGGTGACCACCGCCGCGTTCCGCGACGCCCTGAGCACGCTGGATCAGTCCAGTGTGGACGGTCTCGACCCGGGCGACGTGGCGGCCCTCGCCCGGGTCACCGCCGGCATCCGGGCCGAGATCGAGCGCGCGCCGCTACCCGAGCCGCTCTGCGACGCCATTCTCGCGGCCTACGCGTCGCTGCGCGGCGCGGCGGTGGGGCCGGCATTAGGGCCGGCGGTCGCGGTGCGGTCCAGCGCGACCGCGGAGGACAGCGCCGACGCCAGCTTCGCCGGCCTTCAGGACACCTACCTGTGGGTACGCGGCGCCGCCGCGCTGCTCGCGCACGTGCGCCGCTGCTGGGCCAGCCTGTACAGTGCCGAGTCGGTCAGCTACCGGCTGCGCCGCGGCATACCGGAACGCGACCTGGCGATGGGGGTCGTGGTGCAGCGGATGGTGGATGCCCGGTGCGCGGGCGTGATGTTCACCCGCAGCCCGCTGTCCGGCGACCGTTCGGTCGTGGCCGTCGAGGCGTGCCTGGGACTGGGCTCGGCGCTCGTCAGCGGTGAGGTGACGCCGGACCGGTTCGTGGTGAGCAAGGTGACCGGCGAGATCCTGACCCGCTCGGTCGCCGCCAAACCGGTACGGCACCGGATGGATCCGCGTGGCACCGGCGTCGTCGCCGAGGAGGTGCCCGAGCCCGAGCGGTCGGCGTGCGCGCTGACCGACGCCGAGGTGACCGCGCTCGTGGCGGCGGCCAAGCGGATCGAGCGGCACTACGGTACCCCGCAGGACATCGAGTGGGCACTGTCCACAGCGGACGAGCTGTACCTGTTGCAGTCCCGGCCGGAGACGGTCTGGTCGCCGCGGGACGCCACGCCCGTCGCGGTACCGCGCACGCACGCCTTCGACCACGTGCTGCACCTGCTCGGCGGGCAGGCGCCGGAGTGAGCGCCGCGTGCTGACCGACGAGGACGTACAGGAGATCCTGCGGCTGCTCGACGAACTGCCGTACGAGGAGCTGCGGCTGACCACCCGCCACTTCACGCTGTCGCTGCGCCGGGCCGGCGGGCCGGACGGTGGTTGGGTCCAGGCGACCGAGCCCCTGTCCGAGCCCCGCCTGCTGTCCGCGGCCCCCGCGCCGGAG
>DATEJJ010001048.1:0-33014 GCA_035278125.1 Rugosimonospora sp. | reverse complement strand
TTGTGCCCGCACTGCGGCACCGGTCCGAACGGGCCGAAGCGGCGCTCCAGGCGCGGGCGCCGGCTGACGACCGCAGTGTCGTTGCCGCCGACTCGGCGGGTTCGGCGCGGCCAGGTGCGGAAGGAACACCGTGATTGTCGGCCACGTCGATGCGGCGAATCCGGGGTAGGATAACGTCGGCAGGCCATGCGCCCCGGACCCCGGTGTAGGCGAGCCCCGAATCCCGCCGAACCGTCAGGAACAACCACCGGAAGCAGGCAACGCCATGACCCTCGCCTGGGAGTGGCACACCGCGCGGGACCGCGATCGCCTGATCCTGCATGGTGAGATTGATCTGTCCACACGCGACAAGCTGGCTACCGGCCTGCGGCACGCCCGGTCCCACGCCGTCACCGAGGTGGACCTTCATGACGTCACATTCCTCGACTGCTCGGGCATCGGGGTGCTCGTCGCGGCCTGCAACACCGCATGCCGCAGTGGCCGCGCGGTGATCGTCAGCCACCCCAAAGGGATCGTGCGCTTCCTGCTGGAGATCACCGACGTCCTGGCCTATCTGACCATCCCATCGCGGGGTGTGACACACCTCGCTACCCCCGTAAGTGGCCTTGCGCAGGACGCCGGGCCCGCCGGTCCCCGACCGGGGGACATCCATGAACCTTTCCATCGACACCCGTCAGGTCGATGATGGTGTGGTCCGCCTCGCCGTCGCCGGCGAGATCGTTGTGAGCCCGGGGGTTGCGAAGGTTGACGGAGGCGAGATTCAGCAGTGCGGTGAGCTGTCGGGTTACGCTCGATGTGAGCGTACCGACCCTTCTCGCCGTGCAGGTTGCTGTCGCGCGTCGCGCCGGCGCCGATATCAGCGACCGGATGGCGGTTGTCAACAACGCCGTTTCCGCGACAGCGCAGGAGATTCCGGGACCGGATGGAGGCCGGCAGCACCTCATCACGGCGCAGCCGGGCGCCCTGACAATCGACTACGAGGCTTCGGTTGAGGACACCGCGTCTTCCGGACCCCAACCCGCCACCCGTGTTCACTTTGTGGAGGCGGTACGGCCCAGCCGGTACTGCCCGTCGGACCGGATGGCCGGCTTCGCCCGCAGTCACTTCGGTGACGTATGCGCGGCTGCGGACCGGGTACGGGCGATCTGTGACTATGTCTGGCGCCACGTGCAGTACGAGGCGGACAGCAGTGACTCCAGTACGGATGCGGTCGGGACTCTTCTGGCTGCACGCGGCGTCTGCCGTGATTTCGCGCATCTGATCGCGGCCTTGTGCCGCGCCGTCGGGATACCCGCGCGCATCGCTGCCGTCTACGCGCCGGGACTGTGCCCGATGGATTTCCACGTCGTGGTCGAAACGGTCATCGACGGGTACTGGTACGTCTGGGACGCCACCCGGTTGGCGCCGCGACCCGCTATGGTGCGTATCGCCACGGGCCGCGATGCCGCGGATGTGGCGTTCTCGACCGTCGTCTCCGGCGGTGTCGAACTGTCGGGTTTGGAGATCACCGCGACCACATCTGGCGATCTTCCACGCGATGACCATCAGGGATTGGTTGTCCTCGCGTGACGTTTCAGAGGGTTTCCGGTCCGGTTCCCTGAAGGGCGTCGATGTCGCTCGCGGCCACGTTCGCCTGCGGCACCACGTGTCGCCACGCCAGCCAGAGTAGGCTCGTGGCGATAGCCGTGCGAGAAGCCAGTCGCGTTCGACCCGGTCTTTGTCCGACGTTACCCGCCCATCGCGGCCCTACGAACCGCCGAAGTATCGGAGGCGGACCGTGGTCTCAGCTACGGCAGTGCGGCGTCCCGGTGGGGTGTGGCCGTGACTGCGCAACGCAGGATCGGGCTGTGGAGCCTGATCGCCGGGCACGCCGCTGGTGGGCCGGTCACGCTCGAACATGTCTGCACTGCGATGGTTTCGACCTGTCGTGTCGACGGCGCTGCGGTCGCGGTGAGCCTTCCGGCGGCCCCGAGAGAGACGGTATTCGCCAGCGATCAGGTCGCCTCCGACATGGAGGAGTTGAGCCTGACTCTCGGCGAGGGTCCCTGTGTGGACGCCGTCGCCAGCGGCCCGGTTCTGGTACCCGATGTGATGGCCCCGCACTGCCTGGCCCGCTGGCCGGTGTTCGTGCCGGCGGCCGGGCGGGCCGGTGTGCGGGCGGTCTTCGCCCTGCCTCTTCACGTGGGCGGGATCCATACCGGTGTGGTGGACCTCTACCGCGGGCAGCCGGGTGAGATGAATCGCGAGCAACTGACTGACGCGCTGGTGCTGGCGGATATCGCGTTTGCGCTGCTGCTCGACGCGCCGGCCGGCGATCGACGCCACGACGGGCACTGGCCTGAGTCCACTGGACCTCAACACCCCGAAGTTCACCAGGCCACCGGGATGGTCAGCGTACAACTCGGGGTTACCGCGGCGGTGGCGTTGACCCGGCTACGCGCCTACGCGTATGCCCATGACCGGCGGCTGCACGAGGTTGCCGGCGATGTGGTGGCCCGCCGCCTGCGATTCAACCCCGATCGCGCCGACGAGGACCGCGGTGGCTGCTGAGTCGCCGGTGCCGGCTTGCGAATGTCGCGGCGGACCGCTATAGGCGCCCCTCGGGCGGGTGAGGCTACTGTATGGCAGGGGGTGAGTGAGATGGCCGAAGTCCAGCTGGCTGATGTGTTCGTCGAGATGGCCGACACTCTCGTCGACGATTTTGACGTGATCGACTTCCTGCATGTGTTGACCGAGCGGTGCGTGCAACTACTGGGCGTCTCGGCTGCCGGCCTGCTGGTCAGCGACGGGCGGGACTCGTTGCAGATGGTGGCCGCCTCGTCCGAGCGGACCCGGCTGCTGGAGCTGTTCCAACTACAGACCGATCAGGGGCCGTGCGTGGACTGTTTCCGCACCGGTCAGCCGGTATCGGTCGCCGACCTGCCGTCGGCCGGCCGTTGGCCGCGGTTCACCGCAGCCGCCGCTGAGGTCGGCTTCGCCGCGGTACACGCCCTGCCCATGAGGTTGCGCAGTGAGGTCATCGGCGCGCTGAATCTGTTCGGCGCGACCCCAGGCGCGCTGCGGGTGGACATGCTTCGTGTCGGGCAGGCACTGGCCGACGTGGCCACCATCGGGCTGCTGCAGCAACGGGCCATCCACCGCCGCGACGCACTGACCGAACAGCTGCAGAACGCGTTGAACAGCCGGATCCTGATCGAACAGGCCAAGGGGGTACTGGCCGAGCGGCTGCACGTGGACATGGCCGATGCGTTCACGCTGCTGCGCGGCGCCGCCCGCCGCACCAACCGGCGCCTGTCCGAGCTGGCACAGGCCGTCATCGACGGAACCGAGCAGATCCCGCCTGCCGGGGCCCTTGGATAGATGCCGCTCTGCGGCCACGTCTGCTAGGCAGGCGGGGTCGGGTCGGCAGCGGCCATGGTGGTCGAGTCGATGTCGAGCATCCGCAACAGCGCGGCGTTCTTGGTGGTGTCAACGAGTGGGGGCAGATCCCGGTCGACCCATTCGGCTCTCTCGTTGAGCCCTCTGGCTCGCAATGCCGCGACGATCTCTGCTTTGTCAAGGTACATGCGTATGACTCTCCTGTGGCGGTGGATGGTGTCCCTCAACCTTGTCCCCCGACATCGACCTGATCGGCCTCGTGGAGAAGGTCCGCGTCGTGCTGTTGGTATCGCGTAAGCCTCTGGATGAGCGCTAAGCCGTCTGCCCGGACGCGGTCCAGGTGGGTGGTGGATGCGGTTCCCGCGACACCGGTCAACGCTCGGTCAAGCAGTCTGGACATGTCCTCCTGCTCGCGATCGAGGTCCGCGACGGCCTTGGACAGCCGAGGCGCCGTGGCGAGTATGCGGTGACGGGTGCCCAGTGGCCCTCCGGTGGCGTCACGATGTTCCTGAAGATCGGCCTGGAGCATCAACAGGGCACCGCGAACGCCGTTGAGCCACGCTCTCGATGACTCACCGTCGCTGATCGTCAATATCAGCATCGTCGCGGAAATTGACACGTGAAGAGGTCGACGCGGCGCTGGTGCGACCGGGTGGTTCGCGCGGTAGTCGGGTGAGCCTTGCCAAGGATCCGTGTCACCGGTCATCGCATGGTGCCCTCCTGCTCGTTGGCGCACCCTGCCTTCAATGATCTGACCGTACACCTGTCAGGGCCGGAGAGCGGCTCCGATCGCCCGCCGAGTCTGGGTTGGCCCGCGGGGCGTGTGCCCTGCCGGTGCTGCGGCCCACGCTGTCGAGGTGGCGCAGCGCCTGCCGGTACGAGTCGATCAGGCTGGTCTCTGCATACGGCAGGTCGTGGTCGCGGCAGTGCGCGCGGACGATGGGTTGGGCGCGGCGCAGCGACCGGCGGGGCATGCTGGGGAACAGGTGGTGTTCGATCTGGTAGTTGAGGCCGCCCAGCAACAGGTCGGTGAGCGGTCCGCCGCGTACGTTGCGGGCGGTCAGGACCTGGCGGCGCAGGAAGTCGCTGTTGTCGTCCCTGGCCAGGATCGGCATGCCCTTGTGGTTGGGGGCGAACACGGATCCCAGGTACAGACCGAGCAGACCCTGGTGCACCGCGACGAAGACCACTGCCTTCAGCGGGGAGAGCACAGTCAGCACCGCGGTGAGGTAGGCGGCGACGTGCAACCCGAACAGCACGGCCTCCGGCAACCTGCTGCGGTACCCGCGCCGGCTCATCGCCTTGACACCGTCCACGCGGATGGCGATGGAAAGCAGCAGCAGCATCGGGAAGAACAACAGACCCTGGTAGCGGGCGACCAGACGCCCCGGTCCGCGGCGGGCACGCGCCTGCGCGTCGGTGTAGACCAGGTCCTCGCCACCGATGTCCGGATCCAGGCCCTCTTGGTTGGGGTGGGTGTGGTGGCGGTGGTGCTTGTCCACCCACCAGCCGAATGCCAGCCCGATCGCCAGGTTGCCGTGCACCAACCCGACCACCTGGTTGGCGCCGCGGGACCGGAAGAGCTGCCGGTGCCCGGCGTCATGGGTGATGAACCCGTTCTGGGTGAATGCCACCGCCAGACCCACCGCGGTGAACAACTGCCACCACGAGTCGCCGACCAGGACAAACGCTGTCCACCCCGCAGCCAGCAGGAGCAAGCCTGCGGCGAGGTACGTGGCGGAACGGGCCGGGCGACGCTCCAGGAGACCTGCCCTGCGTACCCGCCCCAGAAGCTCCGCGTACTCACTCCCACGAGGTGGAGCCGGGGTACGGGCATCATTGTCAGTCAGGTCAACAGCGCTCACGGTGCCCGGTCCTCTCGGTGGGTGGCAATGCGCAGCCGCCGGGGTCCAGAGCAACCGTTGCTGCCGACTGTACCCGCTCCGAGGTGGAAGGCGCGCCGTCCGGCTCGTCAGCGAGCAGGCGGGTCGGTGGGAACGTACCGCGCGACGGTCTGCTCTGCGACGTGGGTGAGACGTTGGTTGGTGCTTCTGGCCTGGTCGCGCAGATAGTTGAACGCCAACGCCATGTCAAGATCGAGTTTCGCCGCGAGGACACCCTTCGCCTGCTCGATGAGGATACGGCTGTTGAGCGCACCCTCCAGCTGTTCGGCGAGGATCTGCCGTTGCCGGATCGCCCGTTCCTGAAGCAGGCCGATGGTGGCGATGTCGGCCAACGCCTGAGCGACCTTGACGGTCGGCGGGGCGAGCGGGCCGGGTTCGGCGGTGAACAGGTTCAACACACCGATGGAATCGCCGCGTAGCCGCAACGGTAGGGCGTGGACGGCGGCGAATCCGGCCGCGTGGGCCCGCGTAGCGAAGCGCGGCCAGCGCGGGTCGGCCCGGCTCAGGTCGGTGTCGGCCACCGGCTGTGCGGTGCGGTGGCACGCGACACACGGTCCCTCATCGGCCTCAAGCTCGAACAGCTCCAGCAGGCGGGCCTGCTCGCTGGACGCGGCCACGACGTGCAGCTCACCGCGCTGGTCGGTGAGCATGAGCCCGGCGGCCTGCACGGTGAGGAGTTCCACGCACCGGTCGGCCAGGGTGTGCAGAAACTCGACGACATCGAACTCCGCGACCAGGGTGTCGGCCAGCTCGACGAAGGTTTCCGTCAATCGCTGCTCACGAATCGGGTCCACGTCCCTACCCCTCCAATTCGTCGAAGCGTAGTCGCCGCTCCACCACGTCGCGTGCGATCTCGTCCACCGGCCGGCTCTCGGCGTACGCGTGAGCGCGAAGCCGCACCAACGCCTCAGCCAGGGGCACCGCGAGTTGGACGGCGACCATCCCGGTCGCCTGGTGGACCACGGCCCCGCGGCCGAGATCGACCTCGGGTCCGCCGTTCGCGCTGCGGGACAACAGAATGAGCGTGGCCGCGTCGGCGAACACCAGGGCCGAGCGCAACTGCGGGTCAGTCAACTCGCCGGCGTGGTCGCGGTACAGGGACATGACACCGATGCGGATCGCGCCGACGCGCAACGGAAAAGCGAACAGCGCCGCAGCGCCGCAGGCGACTGCGGCGGGGGCGAAGGCAGGCCACCGCGAGGCATACTCGTACGCCGCAAGGTCGGCGGCGAGCACGGGCAAGCCGTGCGCCACCGCATCGAGGCACGGACCCTCACCCAGGGTGAACTGCAATTCTTCGATATGAGCACCGACTACGCCGGTAGCCGTCGGCTCCGCCCGGGCGCCCGCCATGCTCATGACCGTCACGCTAGCCCCGCGCACACCATCGAGCTCCGCCACGCACCGCGTACACAACTCCGTCAGGTGCGGGGCGGTGTGGGCAACCAATGTGGTGACCCGCGCCCAGTGCGTCCCGTCCATCAACACGGCCCGGTTCCGGTGACTGCCGGGGCGCCGCAACCGAGGATCGACAACACGGTAGGCCCTCCGGTCCGCTCCGGGCCGCGGCGTCCGGCCATCAGGACACACGGTACCCCCCACAGATCCGCCGGTCGCACGCCAGCGGGCTCCGGTCGTATCTGCACGGTAGGCAGCGGCACCTGTAGCGCCGTGAGGCCGGCCGCCAGGTGTCCGCTGCGCAGCGCTACCGAAGCTGGCCGGCCAGCGCGCGGAACTCCTGCTGCCGGCAGGAGTCGTGTACCGCCTCGAAGCTCTCCCACCACGGATCCCGCCCGGGCATCTCCCTGCGCCGCAGCAGCTCTCGACTTCGCGCGTCGGCGATCGCATGCACCCAGGCCCGTGAGTCCGGGCAGTCGGCGTGCGCCGGGGCCAGCCGCCACAGCTCCACGAAGGTTGCGTACACGACGGCCGCGCACTGGCGAGGATCGATGAGCTGTGCGCCGACCCGCACTCCGATCTCGCCGCTGAGTAGGCCGTACAGATCGGCGAATGCGGCTTGATCCCGTTGCGCGACACGCCGTACCAGTCCGCTCAGTGTCGGCTGCGGGGACTCGGCGACGGTGGCCGCCAGCACACCGGCGGCACTGCGGGACGGATCCGGCACGGCTGCTCCCCTGGGGACACCCTGCGGGCGCCACCGGGGACTGGGGCGGCATGGAAAGAACGTGGCTTCCTGCCAGCTCAACGTAGCGCAGTTCGGCGGTATTGGATAGCCCGCGCGACCCGGATGGGTGAACGGGCCCGGTGGGGTTCGACTGTCCACAGTAGATGGACTGCGGCCTGTCTCCGAGGGTCTGCCTGGTCGACTGACGCTCCTTGGCACGCGCTCGTGTAGGCTGGCTGTGTCGCGTACCTGAGGCGCGAGCGGCCGACCGCCCTGGACCGAGGTGGAGCACCCGCACGGATCTGGTCGTAACTCATTTCAGCGGTTCCTGGGCGCCTGTCCTTCGTGTGGCTGGTAGCCACGCCCGGCACCGATCGTGCACGAATGGCCGCACCGGAAGGTGTTCGGGTGATGTCACCGCGACGTGGGCAACCTCAGCGGAGCCGCGCAGTTGCACAGGTGTTGTCCTGGCCACGCAGTATCGGCCTGCTCGGCACGTACCCGCCGACGCGCTGCGGTCTGGCCAGTTTCGCCGACGCGCTGCGGACCGGTCTTGGGGCGCGCAGCCCCGGCACCGAGGTCGGTGTGGTGCGGATGGTCGACGGGACCGATGCCGCGGCGGGGGATGCGGTGCGGTATGAGCTGGGCCGCGATGGCTCGGGCAACGCGTCGGCCGCCGCGGCTCACCTCAATCAGTTCGACGTGGTCGTGGTTCAGCACGAGTACGGGATCTTCGGCGGGCGCGACGGTGACCAGGTGCTGGACGTGCTACGCCGGGTCCGGGTGCCGGTGATCGCGGTGCTGCGCACCGTGTTGTCGGCCCCGACGCGGTATCAGAGGCACGTCCTGGAGCGGGTGATGGCCGCGGCGCAGGCCGTGGTGACGCTCAGCGCGGCCGGGCGACTGCGGCTGGAGGCCGGATACGATGTGGACTCACGCAAAGTCAGGGTGATCCCGCACGGGGCGTGGCCGGAGGGGCTTCCGGTTTCGGCTGGCGCACCGTCGCCCCGTCCGATCGTGCTGACCTGGGGTCTGCTGGGTCCTGGCAAAGGGGTGGAGTGGGCGGTCGCGGCCCTCGCGGCGCTGCGCGTACTCGATCCGCGCCCGCTGTACGTGGTGGCGGGTCAGACCCATCCGCGGGTACTGGCCCGGGACGGCGAGCGCTACCGGGACTCGTTGCGGGAACAGGCCGCGGCTGCGGGGGTGGCGGACATGCTGCGTTTCCGCCCCGGGTACCTGGACGGCGTGGCACTGGGCGCCCTGGTGGCCCGCGCTGATGTCGTGTTACTGCCCTACGACTCGCACGACCAGGTCACCTCCGGCGTACTCGTCGAGGCGGTGGCCTCGCTGACGCCGGTGGTGTCCACGGCGTTCCCGCATGCGCGGGAACTGCTCGGCGACGGAGCCGGCGTGCTGGTGCCGCACGCCGATCCCGTGGCTATCGCCGCCGCACTGCGCCGGGTGCTGTCCGAGCCCGCGGCTGCGGCCGCGATGGTCGCCGGTGCCGCCCGGATCGCGCCGGCCCTGCAGTGGCCCGCGATCGCCGGCCAGTACCTCCAGGTGGGCGGTTCGGTGCTGTCGCGCCGCGCGCGGGTCGCATGACCACCGCGGAACCTGCCCTCGCGTTCGATCATCTGTTGCGCCTTTCCGACGACACCGGACTGCTGGAACACGCGCAGCGGGCGACGCCCCGCCGGTATCACGGCTACTGCCTGGATGACGTCGCACGGGGTCTGGTGGTGCTGGCCCGTGAGCCGGATCTCTCCGCCGACCTGAGCCGGTTGCTGGAGCGGTACCTGGCCTTCGTGGTACACGCGCAGGACGGGGCGGGAGCATTCCACAACCGGCTTTCCTATGACCGTCGATGGTGCGACCGCGCGGGTACCGGTGACTGGTGGGGGCGCGCGATGTGGGGCCTGGGTTCGGTCGCCGCTCGCGCCACGGCGCCCTGGCTGCGGGATCAGGCGTTGGCGTGTTTCGAAGCCGGTGCCCGGCAACGCTCGCCATGGTCGCGTGCCATGGCCTTTGCCACGCTCGGGGCGGCGGAGGTTCTCGACCGGTACCCCGACCATGACGGTGCCCGCGGGCTGCTGACCGACGGCGGCAGCCGCGTCGGGCGGCTCCACGTGGACCCGTTGTGGCCGTGGCCCGAGCCGCGTCTGCGATATGCGAATGCCGTGCTGGCCGAGGCTCTCATCGTCGCTGGCCGGCACCAGCGCGACGACGCTCTGGTCGGCGAGGGTCTGCGGTTGCTGCAATGGCTGTTGGGCACCGAAACTCGGGACGGGCACCTGTCCGTGACTCCGGTGGGTGGCTGGAGTCCATCCGAGCCGCGTCCGGCCTACGACCAGCAGCCCATCGAGGTTGCCGCCCTGGCGGATGCGTGCAGCGTGGCCTCGTCCCTGACCGCGGACGCGAGATGGGCGACAGGCATCGATCTGTGCTTGGCGTGGTTCACCGGGGACAACGACCGGCGGGTACCGATGATGGATGCCGGCACGGGGGGAGGCTTCGACGGGCTGACGAACATTGCGGCGAACATCAACCAGGGCGCGGAGTCCACGTTGGCGCTGCTGTCCACCCTCCAGCACGGTCGACGGTGCACCGCCGTGCCGGCCCCGTAGAAGCCGGCACGGCGGGCCTCCCTCGGCTCAGTTGCCGGTCGGTGGAATCAGCGACGCGGGTTTCGCCGGTTTCTTGGCCTTCTTGGCGGCCCGCTTCTCCTTCAGCGACTTCCCTTGCTTCTTACCGTCGGCCTTGTGATGAGACTTGTCGGCCATAGCGTGAGCCTCTCCTACTCCTCGGTATCTCCGTACTGACGCCGTCAGCACGGAGATGAGCGTCGCGCCGCGTTTGGCGCCGGGCATCACTTCGCCGGGTTCCGGTCTGCGGGACCGGTCTGCCCGGCACCGGGTTGGTGCAGCGCAGCCCGGATGCCGCCAGCGGACTGTTCAGCGTGCTCGTCGGTGGCCAGCAGGGTGGTAAGCAACGGATGCCACACGATGTCGACAAGCGGCACGTCGAGAAAGACCTCCAGCCGTCCCCCGGCTGGGCTGTTGGTGGCGGAGCCTGTCGGCGGCGGAGCCTGTCGAGCGTGTCAGGCAGGATCGGACGACAGGTGGAGCCTACTCCTCTCAACCCCTTCACGGACCCACAGTGCCAGGCACCATGGGAGCAATCCTCAGCGACGCCGGCTCGCCATGCGCCCCATCGGGAGACCGGCCACGGATCAGTTGGGCTCGCCAGGGCGGCCGTTCCCCGACGACGGCGGTAGGGTGGCGAGGCGTACCCGCCGGGTTTCGCGTTGTATGGTCGAGTTCGTTGCGGGCCGCGGTGGTCATAACGGAAGGCATCCGATGTCGTACCTGAGTGACGCGAATCTGCGCGCCGTCCTGACCGTCCTGGTGGTCCGTCTGGGTGGCCAGGTCGACGTGAGCAACGAGGAGCTGTACGACGCGATGTTGCCCGGACATGGCCTGCTCGAGCGATTCGTCGTTGAGCAGACGGCTACCGGGATCCGCGTCATGATCTCGGATTCCTACGAGGCGGGGAACCGGTAGCGGACCGACACCGCCGTCGGGCTTTCCGATTGCCGCGCACAGCGTACCGAGATCGCGGATGCGGGCCGGTTCTCCGCGGGGGTGCGGACCCGCCGCGGGCGGCACGGGGTCAGATGAGGCGGACGGCCTCGGCCTGCGGACCCTTCTGGCCCGGTACCACCTCGAACTCGACGCGCTGGTTCTCTCGTAGTTCGCGGTAGCCCTGCGTCTGGATGGCGGAGTGGTGCACGAACAGGTCCGGTCCGTCGCCGTCCGGGACGATGAATCCGAAACCCTTGTCAGCGTTGAACCACTTCACGGTGCCGGTCGACATGTGACTCCTCGTGGGATGGGGCGCGCAGAATCCTGCGAGCCTCTGATGGGCCGTTTCGAGCAAGCGGCTGAAGACGGCCGATCCCACGAGATCGGACCCGGATAGCCGGGTGCGTTCGCAACCACGAACAAGAAACCTCAACGCCACAGTACCTCACCGGCCGACGAACATCCTGCTCGCGGACCATGTTGTCGGTAGACGGGTCGCCGCGGGGTACCGCCGTCGGCGGGGCGGTGAGCGCCGCGCGGATTTCGACGATGGCGGCGCGAAGTTGCTCGAACGCGGCTCGGGCCTCCGGTTCGGCGGCCCAGCGCTAGCGACACGCTGGCCCGGGGGCGGATACGGGCCGGGTCCGGAACCGGCACTCAGCGACGGGACACGGGTGGTCCGCGTATCCACAATAGACAGTGGTGCCGCGGGTCGCGAGTACCTGTGGCCGCCTACGGTGGGGGAGTCTGTTCCATCGCGTCGAGCAGAGCGGTGAGGGTGACCGTGGCGAAGCCGATGCGGGTGTCGCTGATGCCGTACGGCAGCCACAGGGTACCGGCGTGGAGCAGGCCGCCGCAGGAGTACACGACGTTGGGCACGTATCCGTCGCGTTCGGTTTCCTGGGGTGCGAGCAGGGTGTGGGGAAGTTGGGCGATGACACGGTGGGGGTGGTGCAGGTCGAGGAGCAGCGCGCCGATGGCGTAGCGGCGCATCGGTCCGACGCCGTGGGTGAGTACCAGCCAGCCGGCGTCGGTCTCCAGGGGCGATCCGCAGTTGCCGACCTGGATCAGTTCCCAACTTTGGGTGGGTGGGTGCAGCGGTAGCGGTGTCTGCCAGCGGTGCTGCGCGTCGAGTGTGGTCAGGCCGATGGTTTCGCCGTCGCAGCGGCACAACGCCAGTTGGTGTCCGGCGACCGGCCGGGGGAACAGCGCCATCCCCTTGTTGCCGGCGCCCGGTCCGCGCAGTGGGGTCACTTCGAAGTGTTGGAGGTCGGGGCTTTCGATTAGGCGTCCGGCGATGCGTCGGCCGTCGTAGGCGGTGTAGGTGGCGCGGTACGTAGGGGCGCCGGCGTCGTCGATGAAGCGGACGAAGCGGGCGTCTTCCATCCCGTTGCGTTCCGGTGGTGTGGTTGGCCAGAGGACCCGCTGGTGCAGCGGTACCTTGTCGGGGAATGCCACGGCGTAGCTGGCGGCGGCGACGCGGCGGAGTTGTTCGACGGTGTTCTGGGTGGTGCTGCGGGTGAGCAGGTCTTCGGGGAGAGCCCCCAGCGTCTGCTCGAAGTCGTTGTCGTTGAAGCGGTCGGGCAATGAGCCGAGGACGGTTGCCGTGGTCTCGTTGTCGTATCCCTGTTCGGCCAGCCCGGCGGCGAGCAGGTCGCGCCGGTGGTTGGTGGTGGCGCGTCGCCCGGTCAGCAGTGGCCCGGACCGGTCGGCAACCGTCAGGTTGGTGCTCGGGCCCAGAACCGCCGTGGCGAAGCCGATGGAGGACAGGTGTCCTTCGCCGATCTGGCGCAGGCTGATCACCGCGCGGAGCTGTCCGCTGGCGAGGCCGTGCTGGTCGGGGTGCGCGACGATGGATGGGTTGCACAGCGCGGCGGCCTCCACCGCGTACTCGTGGCTGAAGTATGCGCCGACGAGCAGCCGGGCGGTGGGCGAGAGGGTGCTGTCGCGGGCGACGCGGTGATGGACCAGGTCGTAGTGGTGGCGGAAGGTGGCTTCGATGTCGTGGTGACGGCCACCGAAACGCTGGACTGTTTGCCGCAGCAGGTGGTCGGTCTCGTGTTCGTCGAGTTGGGCGATGCGCTTGACGAGGGAGCGGGCGCGGCTGCGGACCAGCGCGGCGTCTTCGCCAGGTACGAAGAGTTTGATGACGACCCGCCGGTCGTCGGGCCTCAGCGTCAGATCCAGTCGGGTGCTCAACTCGGGCACGGTCGGATCTCGCGAGCGCTCGGTCATGCCGCCCCCTCGCCGGCACGGCCCGGGCGGCGCCGGCCTGGCGTGCCAGCCGAGACCTGGCGCGGACGCTGGGTCATGTCGCCGCGACAGGCGTCGGCGCCGCGCGGGGTGGCGGCCGGACCGACAGGAGTTGGTCGGCGAGCGCCTCGTAGCGGTGTGCCACCGCGTTCCACCGCAGCGTCGGTGTGGTGGTGCGGTGCACGAGTCGGGCAGCCAGACCCGGTTCGGTCAGCAGCCGGCGGATACCGAGGGCCAGCGCCAGCGGGTTGCGGTGGGGTACCAGGAGCCCCGGCCCGCGACCGAGCAGCTCGACGGCGTGGGGGAAGCGGGTCGCCACGACCGGGATGCCCGCTGCCACTGCTTCGGTGAGGACTCCGGAGGTGACCTGTTCACGGGAGTCGTAGGGCAGCAGGATGATGTCGGCGGAGCGGATCAGGCGGCCCAGCGCGGCGTCGTCGCGGTAGACCGGGTCGAACCGTACGGCGGTCGAGACGCCGAGTTGGGCGCCGAGTTGGTAGAGGCCGGCGCGGTACGCCTCGCCGTGCCGTTCGATCACTTTGGGGTGGGTCCTGCCGGCGACGGTGTAGGTCGGGCTCGGTACGAGGTCCTGGAGTTGGGCCAGTGCCTGTAGCGCCCATTCGATGCCTTTTCCCGGGCCGAGCAGACCCCAGGTGAGCAGGTGCGGGCGCTGCCGTACGGTGGTGGCCGGGGTGGTGTGGTCAGCGGCGCCGTGGGGGATGACGGTGATCTTCGCCGGATCGATCGCGTATCCGGTCTGCAGCCGGCCACGGGCGGTCTCGGTCATCACGACGGCCGCGCCGGCGGCGTGGACGATCTGTTCGAGTAGTGCCCGTTGCCGGCTCGTGGGGTTCGTGAGCACGGTGTGCAGCACCACGATGCTGGGCACCGTGAGCCGACGTAACAACAGGAGCACCTCGTGGCCGTCGGGGCCGGGGTAGATGCCGTATTCGTGCTGGACGACAGCGACGTCGAACTCGTCCAGGGCCGCTGCGGCACCCCGCCAACCCGCTACGGCGCCAGCGGCCCAGGTGTGTACGACGCCGGGACCGGGGGTGGCGTCGTCGGGGCTGGCGGTGACGCGGACGACACCGCCATGTACGCCGTTGCCGGTCAGGTGGCTTGCCAGGGCGGAGTTGAAGGTGGCCAGGCCGCACTGGGTCGGTGGGTGGGTGCTCAGGAGGCCGAAACTGGCTGCCATGAAGGTGCCTTCCGGTCATCGGCCGCAGCCGCGTTCCGGATGCGAACCTCACGCGACGACGGCGCCCCTCCGGGCCAGCGTGTGTGGCGGGGGGAACGTGCCTGCGGGGAACGCGGTCCTGCGCGTGATAGTCCGCCGCCGACCTGTGTGGCGCCCGCTACGGGCGTCGGCGAGCCCACTCTATCAGGGTCGGGAGTTGGCCACGATGTCGCCGTATATACGCAGGTAGTCGCTGACCATGCGGTCCACGCCGAAGCGTTGCAGCGCGCGGGTACGGCAGCCGGCGCGGTCGATGGTGGCGATGCCGGCGACGGCGGTGGCGGCCTGTTGCGCGTTGCCCACCAGGACACCGGTCACCCCTTCGTCGATGACCTCTGGCATCGACCCGCGTCGGTACGCGATGACCGGGGTGCCGCACGCCATGGATTCGACCACGGACAGCCCGAACGGTTCCGGGAACGTGATCGGGTGCAGCAGGGCTGCGCTGGTGCCCAGGATCTCCGCGCGTTGCCGGGGCCCGACCGAACCGAGGTACACCACCCGGTCGCCATCGACGTGCGGGGCGACGTGTTCGGTGAAGTACTGTCCATCTTGGACGATGCCACAGATGGTCAGTCGCCGCCCGGCCAGTCGCGCGATCTCGATCGCGGTGTGGGTGCCCTTGTCCGGGTGTATCCGGCCGAAGGCGACCAGCCCGGGACCGCCGTGGGCGAGGGGCAGCTCCTCGAAGTCGATGCCGTGATGGACGGTTGCGGCGTACTTCAGCGCCGGCGAGCGATCGGCGTCGGAGATGGACACGTACGACGAGCCGGCGGCGGCGTACGCGGGCAGGATCCCGGGACCCGAGAAACCATGGACGGTGGTGACCAGCGGCGCGTGACAGTACCGCGCGAAAGCCAGCGGCAACCAGTCCAGGTGATTGTGTACCAGGTCGAACTCGGCGGAGCGGGCCAACGCGTGGGCGACGTGCATCGCCTCCCAGACCCGCCCGTCCATGTCCGGATCCTCGGCATAGCCCCGGGGACACACTCCATCGAGGCTGGCCGAGGTCAGCGAGTCCAGCGTCGCGAACAGTGTCACCTCCACCCCGCGCGCGACCAGACCCTCAGCGAGCAGGCCGGTCACCCGCTCCCACGGTCCGTAGTGCCGCGGCGGGGTACGCCACGCCACCGGCCCCAGCAGCGCAACCCTCACCTGGCACGCGCGTACACGGCCCGACCGTGCGGGCGCCGACTCCCTCGCATGACACCAAACCTACAGCCCGACACCACAGCTCCGGGCGGTTGTGGCACCAAGCGCCGCCTGTGGTTGACTCGCGGCCGTCCATCGAGGGCGCGGTTCCAGTTGCGACGGTGCTCCAGGTGGCTGATGCACCGCGCGGGGTTGCCCGGGTTGCGAATTCGACCCGGGTACGAGAAGTCTGCCAGTATTGGCCACCCCGGCGGACTTGGAGGTGCGGGCATGGTCGGCGACGGTACCTACCTGTCGGTAAATGAAGTCATGGCTCTCACCGGCGACAGCGAGTCGACCGTCTGGCGCCTCTACGATGACGGTGTACTCGACGGCTTCCTGACCTACCGGGGCGGGCACCGTCGTATCCGCGCGTCATCGGTCCTGGAGTTACTGCGGCGTCGACACGAGGCCGAGGATGCGGCCGGCCCAGCCTCTGACGCAGATCCGGAAATCTGACCGGTCCCGCGTCCGGTCACTCCAGGAGACGTCGTCGGGTGGCGGTACCCTCGGCTGCCGTGACCGACGATGCCGCCCGGCCGTGGCTGCCCGACATGGATTACGCCGGGTTCGAGGGCGGCCCCGCCGACGGCGCCATCCGCCTGGTCGATTATGACGCCGACGGGCAGCCCCCACCGACCGTGGTATGGCGCAACGGTGACGTGGTCACCGCCCCCAGCGACCTGCCGGCACCGTCCGGACTGGCCATCTACCAGTTGGTGCTCGGCGTGTTTCACGCGACGGTGCACTGGGTGTACCGGTACGTGGAGACACTGGACGAGCAGGCGTGAGGATGGCTCCCCCCTCGGATCGGCTCGGTACCCGGACCGGCCGGGCCAGACTCTGTCACCCTGTCCCGGACCGCGCGGGCGACGCTCCCGTCTGCCGGTGAACGTCCCTGACCTCGTTGAACATTGGCCGGTCCGTGCCTGCGGCCGACGCCACCACGCCGATCAGCATGTCCCGCGCGGCGGCGACGGTGGTCGGATGAACCCGCCACCGTGGTATAGGGTGCGGGAATATGGCTACCTACCGAAGTCCGGCGGTGCTGCGGTCTGCGGACGGCACCGCGATGTCGGGCACCGCTGCCCTGTTCACCGAGCCTGCCCGTAAGGGTGGCGTGGCGCCGTGGGCGGGCGACTTCCGTCTCGCTGCCGATGCCAACCGCATCAAGGATCCCGTCGGGAAGACCCTGACGTTGGAAATGCCGGACGGACGATCCGCCACAGTGGTCGTTCAGGGTCAAAAAGGCGGAAATAAGGCCACCGTGCTGGCACTGCTCGGCGAAGACGTGGCACCCTTCTGACCCGCCTCCGTCCCGGCGGCAGGGACGCGGCGGAGCATGAGAGTCGGGGCGAGGAACGCTGCCAGGTCGCCGACCTGTCCGGCACCGGCTCCGCTGTCTGATGCCGCCGTCGGCACCCCGCGCATGGACGGGATTCGCCGAGGTGAGGTCGTTCGTGGCCGGCTGCGACCGCGGTACCGGGCGGCGGTGCGACGCTCCGGCCATGACCAGGACGATCTGACTCGGGTCCGGAAGGGACGTGCCGTGCCGCGATACATGATCGGCGGGTACGAAGAGTATCCGGTACTGCACCTCGTTCCCGTTCAGGGCGAGCACGGCGTCGAGCTGCCCGAGCAGCTCTACCGGCGGTGGAAAGACGCCCGCGCCGAACTCGACGCCGTTCAACACACCGTCATCGGCTACCTGCGCGAGCACGGCGGTCGGGCCGCCATCCCCGAAGAACTCTGGGAAAGCCGCGACCGGCGGCCCCCCATCGGCGGACCCGGTACAGCCCAGGACACGCCGTGACCGACGTGGCGGTACGGTTTCTGGGTGGCCCACTGGACGGGGCCACCGCCTCGGTACGCGCCACCCGGGCCGGACGTCCACCGGACCTCTTCACCGTCGACGCGGACGTCCTGGGCGGTGGCACCGGCGGCATCCACGACTACCGTGTCGCCACCGCACCGCACGGCGCACCGTGGCAGTACGAGTACATCGGCATTCGGCGGGGATGACATCATCCACGCCGCGGGTACACGTCGGTGCGCGGCTGCCACGGCGTGGGCACGGCACGGACACCGCACTGATCTGAGCGCCCCGCGACACACCCGACATCGGTGACGGGTTCGTGTTATCGGGTGCGGGTGCGTTCCAGGCGGACGGTGGTCTTGCGTCCTTTGATGGTGGTTCGTTGGAGGGCGGCGATCACGTCGGCGGCGGCGGATTGGGGGACTTCGACGAGGGAGAAGCGGTCGGCGATCTCGATGGCTCCGACGTCGCGTCCGGAGAGCCGTGACTCGCCGGTGATCGCGCCGACGAGGTCGTGCGGGCGGACCCCGGCGCTGCGTCCGACGCCGATGTACAGGCGGACGGTCGTCCCGGTGGATGCCTGGTCGCGGTAGGGGGCGCGGTCGGCGGTGTTGCGGCGGCCCGGCTGCGGCTGCGTGGCTTGGGCGGCGATCTGGGGGATGTCCTGCTCGTCGTCGGTGGTGGCGCCGCTCGCGTCGTGTGCGAGCTTCACCGCGGCAAGCGCGACCTGCATGATGTCGAATTCGTCGGCGAGCGTTTCTACCACCACGCGGAAGGGTTCCAGATCGTCGTCGAGGAGGACTTCGTACAACGCCGCCCGGGTCAGTTCCAGCCGGCGGGTGCGAAGGTCGGCGACGGTGGGGATCTTCTCGATCGTGATGGGCTGCCCGGTGACCCGTTCGATGGTCTTGAGCATCCGGTGTTCCCGCGGCTGGGCCAGGGTGATGGCCACACCCCGGCGGCCGGCCCGACCGACCCGGCCGATGCGGTGGACGTACGCGTCAGGCGCGGCGGGGACATCGTAGTTGACCACGTGGGTGAGTTGCTCGATGTCCAGGCCCCGCGCGGCGACGTCGGTGGCTACCAGCAGGTCGGCCGTCCCGGTACGCAGCCGCCCCATCACCCGGTCACGCTGATCCTGGGTCATCCCGCCGTGGAGCGCCTCGGCGCGGTAGCCTCGCCCGTTCAACGTCTCGGTGAGTTGGTCGACCTCCTCCCGGGTACGGCAGAAGACCAGCGCCGCCGTGGGCGCCTCCACGTCGAGCACCCGCCCGAGCGCGGCGGGTTTGTGCGCGCGTTGCACCACGTACGCGGTCTGCCGCACCAGCGGCACCGCCCCGGCGCCCGGCGCCTGGTGGCGGATCTGGATCCGGACCGGGTCGCGCAGGTGACGGCCGGCCATCGCGTCGATGCGGGGTGGCATCGTCGCCGAGAACAGCACCGTCTGGCGGCTCTCGGGGCTGTGCTGGAGGATCGCCTCGATGTCGTCGGCGAACCCCAGGTCGAACATCTCGTCCGCCTCATCGAGCACGACCACGTCGAGGCTGTCCAGCCGCAGTGCGGCCCGGGCGAGGTGGTCCAGTGCCCGACCGGGCGTGGCGACCACGACATCCACCCCGCGTTCCAGCGCCCGCAACTGCTGGCCGATCGGCTGCCCGCCGTAGATCGGTAGGACCCGCGCGGCCAGCGCGCGGCCGTAGCGGTGGATCGCCTGCGACACCTGTACCGCCAACTCCCGGGTGGGTACCAGCACCAGCGCCGCCGGGTCCCCTTCGTGGCGGTCACGGGGCAGGCGCTGCAGCACCGGCAGGGCGAACGCGGCGGTCTTCCCGGTACCCGTCGCCGCCTGACCGAGCAGGTCCCGCCCGTGCAGCAGCGGTGGGATCGCCTCACGCTGGATCGGGGTGGGCTCCTCATAGCCCAGGCCGGACAGCGTATCCAGAAGCTCGGGCACCAGCCCGAGGTCGGCGAAGCTCACCGTGTCACCAGCGCCGCGCTCGATCATGGTCAGACTCCTCGTTTGGACCCGGCGTGGCGCGGGTACCGCACCCGCCATTCCCCGCCTCGATAGGGCTAACCCTCGCAGAAGCGTCCAACCGCGGTCGCGCCGGTGCCACCGGACCCGCTGGATTCATGCCCTGCCTCGCGGCCCGCCGGGAGGCGAGGCGCGATTACGATTCCCGTTGCTGGGCGGGCTGACGCTGCCGGCCATCGGGCAGAGGCAGGCTGGCAAGCTCGGCCAGGCTCGCCCACGCACCGGGTACGTCGAGCGCGCGGGCCGCGTACGCACAGTTCAGCACCTCCTCGCAGAGGTAGCGGTCGTACTTGTCGTGGACCTTGGCGCGGACCGTGGCGGCAAGCGCTTCGGGATCCGGCGCCGGCTGGGTGGCGAGCTTCCCGATCAGGGCCATGAGCTCCGCCGGCGAACAGTTTCCGATCGTGATCGCCAGCCCGTCCTGTCCCACCGCGAAGCCGCGCCCGGCGAGTACGACGGCGAGCGTGTTCATGATGCGGTCGCCCCGCCACGGGAAGAGGATGGTCTCCGAACTCCAGGAGAAGATCCGGTTGGTGGCGTGGCCGTACGCGTGGAATGCGGCGCGTCCCTCGGCGAGCAGTGTCCGGGCGGTTGCGTCGAGGTACCGGGGGATCTCGCTCGACCGGTACAGCCGGCGCATGGCATGCCGCACCCCGTCCGCGACCTCGCCGCCGGTACCGGGGAAGACCGGGGGGCGGCCCGCCTCGGCGGCCGTCAGTTCGATCACGCGTTGCGCGGTGTCTACGGAGATGACGCGCCAGCGCGCTCCGCTGAAGATCAGGAAGGTGCCCGGCAGGATCGGGCGGTCCACCGGGAGCGAGCCCAGCGTGTAGCCGTCCGCGACCAGCCGGTAGTCCGACGAGGTCCGAAACGAGGCGTAGAAGCTGTAGTGGCTGAGCAGGCGCTCACCTTCGTGGCCCGGCAGCAGCAGGCCGTCGGCCTGTTGCTGGAGCAGGTGGTGGCGGCCGAGATCGCGCAGGATGGCGGTGAAGGTGGGCTGGTCGACGCGGTGGAACGGTCCGCTGCCGCACAGCAGGTCGAACAGCTGGCGGGCGGTCATGCCACCGTGCTGCGCGGTGGCTGACAATATCTGCTGGATGAGCGTGGACAGGTGCAGTCCGGTGGTGTCGGGCGCCTCGTACCAGGACGCGGTCAGCAGTTCGACCATCGCCACGGTCTGGAACAGTTCCGCGCGCAGCGCATCGGTAGGGCTGATGCCGGTGGCGAGTTCGGGTTCGGCGACGTAGACCCGCAGGACTGCGGCGCGGCCGGGCCGGCGGCCGGAGCGGCCGAGTCGCTGGCGCAGGCCGGCGACGGTCGGCGGGGCACCGATCTGGGCCACCGAATCGACCGAGCCGATGTCGAGGCCCAGCTCCAGGGTGGAGGTGCAGATCGCGGTCACCGGGGTGGCGGGGTCCTTGAGCCGCTCCTCGACGTGCTCGCGTACCTCCTTGGAGAGGCTGCCATGGTGGGCGAGGAAGCTCGCCGGCAGCCGCGCCCGCGCGGCGCGTTGGGTCAGCGTGTCGGTGTAGACCTCGACGGCCGCCCGGGAGTTGGCGAAGACGAGATTGTCGGTGCCGCGCAGGGTCTGGAACAGATGGTCGGCTATCGCGGCCCGGTCGGCGGGCTCCTGGCCCGGTGGCGTCGCGGCGGCCGGCTGGAGGTAGCCACGGACCTGCAACCGGATCTCGCCACCGGGTTCGGTGGAGGCGACCACCGCCACCTCGGCTCCGTGTCGGGGCCGGAGGAACTCGGCGGCGCCGGCGTAGTCGCCGAGCGTCGCGGACAGCGCCACTCGGGGTACATGTCGGTCCGCGGCCCGCTCGACGCGGTGGAGCAGGGCCTGGAGTTGGGCGCCACGCTCGGTACCGACGAAGGAGTGCAACTCGTCGACGACCACGTAGCAGAGCCCGCCGAAGACCCGGCGGATCCGGTCAGCGTGTCGTACGAACAGGGCCTCCAGCGACTCCGGGGTGATCAGTAACAGCCCGGCCGGCGCCCGCAGTACGCGGGCCTTGCCGGCTGCCGGCGCGTCGCCGTGCCAGCGGTGTACCGGTAGGTCCAGCGGTCCGGCCAGATCGACGATGCGGTCGTACTGATCGTTGATCAACGCTTTGAGGGGGCTCACGTAGAGCGTGGCGACCCCGCTGCCCGCGCCCAGTTCGTGCCGGTGAGCCAGCACCGAGCAGATGGGCAGCAGCGCGGCCTCGGTCTTGCCGCTCGCGGTGGCCGACGCGATGATCACGTCGCGTTCGCCGGCGATGATCAGCCCGGCGGCGCGCTCCTGCGCGTCGCGGAGGCGGTCCCATCCGCGACGGTAGATCCAAGTCTGGACTTTCGGATGGTACTGCGCGTAAGCCTGCGACGGCTCCGCCGCCAGCGCGACGGCCGGCGGCTCAGAGCCGGAACGAGGTGAGTTCGTCATCGTCGGTGGTGGTCGACCCGGAGCCGGCAGCGGAGAGATCCACGGTACGCACCAGTTCGGACCAGTGCAGGTCGGAGTGCTGTTCCAGCAGTGCGAGCAGGTCGAGGAAGCCGCGGATCGTCTCGCGCGGGGTCCGGAAGAACGCGTCGCCCAGCCGCGTCGCGCAGTGCGCCATGTACCCGGCCAGCGCCTCGTCCGGGACGAGGTACCGCTGCGGGTCGCCACCGGCATAGACGTGCCGGAGCTTGGTGAGCAGTACGAACACGTCTTCCGGGGTGAGGTTACCCAGCCTGGTCACCGGGCCGGAATAGTCCACCCGGTCGGCCGAGGCGAACCGGTTCGGCGCGAGCCGCGAGGCCAGCGCCGGGTACGAGAACAGACCCCGCCGCGGGTCCATCAGGAACTCGGGCGTGCCGCCGAACAGGAAGCCGATGTGCTCGGCACCGCCCTGCGCGGTGTCGTTGACGATCCGCAGTACCTGCTCGTAGTTGGCGTTGCGGATCGCCGATCCTGTGATCTTGTAGAGGTTGACCATCTCGTCCAAGCACACCAGCAGCCCGTTAAAGCCGGCCAGCCGGACGAAGCGCGCCATCAGCTTCAGGTGGTCGTACACGGTCGCGTCGTCGACGATCGTCCGCACACCGAGCGCGGCCCGGGCGTCGACCCGGCTGGTGAACTCCCCGCGCAGCCAGCGGACCGCGTCGGCGCGCAGGCGTTCGTCGCCGCTGTCGTAACCGCGCCAGTAGGCGCCGACCACGGTGGCGAAGTCGTATCCGCCGGCCAGCTCGGCGAGCGCCGCCAGCCGGGCCTTGATCGTGTCTGCCGGGTTGTCGCCGCTCGCGTTCGCCTCGTCGAGTGCCCCGGTCACGAACCGTTCCACCACGCTCGCCAGCGCCCCGCCGTCCGGTCGGGCCCGGCTGGCCAGGTTGCGCATGAGTTCCGCGTACAGGCCGCGCGCCTGTCCTGACGCGGCGTGCAGCCGCCGGTCCGGTGAGAGGTCGGCGTGGACGGCGACGAGCCGCTTCTCCAGCGCGATCGAGCGGACCAGGTGGAGGAAGAACGTCTTGCCGGAGCCGTACTCGCCGATGACGAACCGGCACCCGGCGCCGCCGCCGGCGATCCGGTCGACGTCGGTGATCGCGGCCCGCAACTCGGCAGCACGGGCGACCTGGATGTGCTGCTGCCCGATGCGCGGGACCATGCCGGCCCGCAGCGACGCCACGATGGCGTCCCGCTCACGCGGCCGGATCCGGCCATTGTGGACTGGCACCCTCTGGTCCGTCACGCGGAGTCCTCCGGGGAACGCGTCATGCGAGCAACTCCACGAGTACATCGTCGTCGATCGCGAGCGTATCGCTGTCCGCCACGACGGGTACGCCGGTGATCTCGATGGCGACGTCGTTCAACATATCGAGCGCTCCGTCCGGCAGCACCCCGTGTGCCGCGGCGAGTTCGGCGAATTCATCCCGGCTCCAGGAGGTCCGGGCAGCGAGCGCGCGCAGCAGCGCGCTGTGCGCGGGGTCGAGGGTGGCGACCGGTTCCGCACCGCCGGTCAGGGATCCGGCACCCGCCGGTTCGTCGTCGCCGGCATCGAAGATCGCGCTCAGCAGCGTGGCGGCGGCGTCGCTCTCGGCGATCTTATGGCTGATCGTGGCCCGGTCGAGCCGGATCCCGCCCGGTACAGGCTGCTCGTCCGCCCACGGCAGCGCGTACCCGGACGGGGCGGCACCGGCCACCTGGACCACGACCGGCTCATCCTGCTCGTGACCACCCGGCCCCGCGCTGGCTGGTGAGCGGGGAAATACCGGTGCGGCACCGACACCGTAGCCGACGCTGCGCTCGTGTAGCCGCTGGAAGACCAGGTCCGGCACCAACCCGAGGATCCGGTACACCCGGGTCAGCGCCGCGACGCAGGCCGGGCCGACCGCCGGATCCACCGCCTGCGCCACAGTGATCAGGTAGTGCCCGGCGGCCTGCCGCTCGGCGGCGGTCAGCGGCGCGGTGTGCCGCCCCAGCCGGTCGATGTCGACGCGGGTCGTCAACAGCCAGCCCAGCCGCGCGATCAACCGGAGATCCTCTCCGGGGTCGAGCCGCAACGCCGTGGCCAGGTCGTGGACGGTAGCGAGCACCGCCGCCCCGCGCGCGTCCAGAGGATCGATCGGCACCGGCGCCGAGATCGCCGACGCCACCGCGACGGCGCATCGCATGATGGCCGCCGCAGCGGGGAAATGGGCGCCCGGACCATCGGACGCCGGCCGGCCCAGACGAAACAGCACCGCCGGCCGCCGGGTCAGCGACGGCGCACCGAAACGCACGTCCGGCTCGACGCCGAGGTCCAGTAGCGCCAGGACGGCGAGGAGGGCGGCCGCCTCGTCCCGCGCCATCCGATCGGGCGCCGCTGTCGACCAGAACGCCCAGAACCCGCCGGCGTCGACAACCGCCCATGGCCGGCCGTCGAGCTGCCGTTCGGCCCATACCCGTAGCGCGCCGACCTGACCGTGTCCCACATCGACCAGCTCGCGCGGCAGGAGCGCGGCCGCGGCGAGCGAACCGCGCCCCTCGGGGAACCGGGCCGACCACTGCCGGTACGGTTCGAGGGCCGTGGCGGCGCTGTCGACCAGGCTGCCGAGCGCCCGGGTGCAACGCGGCTCCGTCAGTACGTCCGGCAGGTCTTCCCGGCATACGAGGGTGGTGGGTAGGCCGGGGTTGGCCGGCCGGTACCGCAGCCGGATGCCGGGCACGTCGGCGGGTGGCGACAGTCCCGCGCCGTGCCGGTCCTGGTACCGCAGCGTGAACAGGCGGTCGAACTCTGCCGGGCAGCGCTGCTGCACGCTGCGGGGGCGCAGCGCCGGGTGGTGGCCGACCCAGACGCGTGCCCATTCCACGGGCACGGGCACCGAGGCCGCCGCGAACCGGGCCAGGGCCACCCGTACTCCCATCGGTCCCAGGCCGGCACCGCCCGGCGTGGCCGCCGGCACTCCGCCCCGGGCGGCGAGCAGCTCCAGCAGGGCGAGCAGATCGTCCAGGGACCGGCACAGGGCCGGCCCGGCATCCCGGTACCGAACCCGCAGCCGGCGTACCTCGGCGGTGATAGCCGGCAGCTCCGCGCGCACCGCCGGGTCGGTGTCGGCGTCGAGTAGTACCCGGCGTTCCAGGCCGAGGCAGAACAGCAGCACCAGACCGGGCGCGACGTCGGCGCGCCGGCCGCTCGCCAGCCAGTGCAGGTACTCGCCGCGCTCCTGTGGTGACAGCAGATGGTAGGCCGCTCGCGGCCCGGTGCCGCGAGCCTGTCCCTGTTCGGGCGGCGCCGCCACGGACAGCTCCGGGTTGATCAGCGCGGGTTCGGCTCCTGCGGGTGACGGGAGATACCGGCCTAGGTAGACGAGACCGCCAGGGATAGCATGAGGGCCGACCGCGGCCGGCTGCCCCGGCGGGATCCATCGCCCCGCTTCGGGGTCTGACCGCTCCAGCACGGTCCCTACTGTATCCACCGGGCCAGTCAGCCTATTGGGGGAAGTTAAAGGTGTCTCAAACAGACGTCGGCACACACAACCGCGACGCGGATGCTCTGGGCACGATGGAGGCGACCCTTGCCGCGACAGAGCGCAACGTCGATGCGACGCTGCGCGGCGCAACCGCGCTGGCGCGCGAGTTGAAGCGGGCGCTCGGCGCGGCACGCAGCGGCCAGGTGCGTGACCTCCGGAAATCGCTCGCGGCCGCCCGCGACGCGGCCGGCGCGCTCGCCGACGAGACCCGCGACCTCACCGACGGGTTCGACTTCGACGATCACGGATACCTTTCGTCTGGCGGGTACGTCAAGGAACTGCTGGCCGAGGCGGAGGCGCGGGGCTTGTCGATCGTGGAGGACGACGACCGGTTGCTGTGCTACCCATCGCTGCTCCGTATCCTGCCGGGGGACGCCGCGGTCGAGGTGGACAAGGTGCGTGACCGCCGGCTGCGGCCGTCCGTACTGGTCAGCACGCTGGCCCGAGCCCAGGATCGAGGGCCACGGTTCAAGGCGGAGGCGTTCCTCGACAGCCTGCGCTCGGCATACGAACTGCTCGTGACGAGTACCGACAAGCGCGCCGACGCCGTGGTCAAGCTGGTCGACATCTGGTCGACGCTGACCATGCTGCCCGGCCAGCGCGGCCAGTACTCCAAGCAGGAGTTCGCCCGTGACCTGTACCTGCTCGACCAGAGCGGCGTGACGCGCACCGCACGCAGCCCGCGGACGCTGCGGTGGGCGGCGAGCACCGGCACCAAGGGCTCCGGCACGCTGATCACCGTGGCCCGCGACGGCCAGCAGCAACGGTACTGGGGTGTATCGTTCACCGCCGACCCCGTCGAGGAGCGGCCGTGACGGTAGGGATGATCGGCGCCTACGAATACCTTGAGTTCGTCGAGCGAGAGTACCTCGCCGGCTACATCGGGCGTGGCGGCGCGGCGGTCAAGGTCTTGTCTGTGGGCGACGACACGGAACGGCTGCGCCTGTCCAGCGGGTTCGCCGCGGTGGGTGACCGGTTCGAGCACGCAGCGGTGGATGCGGCAACCACCCGCGCCCACCTGATCGACCAGGTGTTCGCGGCCGTCGCCCGCCAGCTCGACTGGGTCGCGCTGGCCGATGCGGTGGTGCGTGTGGCGCTGGAGCGGGCGGCCTTCCCCGCGCCGGACGGGCACGAGGGTGTCGACCTGGCCGTGATCGCCCGTCATCACGACGTGGATGCCGCCGAGCTGTACCGCAGTGTCCGCCGGGCGATCGAGCACATGGTGTTGCGCGACACCGAACTCAGCCACGAGTTCCGGGTGGCGATGCTGCGGCTGTGCCAGGAGCGCCTGGGGCGCGGTGACGTCAACGCAACCGAGCGGGAGACGATCATCGGCTGGTTGCGGGGGGAGCGGCTCGCCGCGGCGGACCTGCGCAGCATCGGGCTGCGTACCAAGGTGAACCGGTACAACGCCAGACCCCTGCTGCTGTCGCTGACCAGGTGGCTGCGCATCGCCGGCCGGTCCGGGCTCGTCCTGCACCTGGATCTCGACCGCCTCGCGGTGACCCGCCGGCCGCCGGTGGGCCTGCGCGACGGGTTCTACTACTCCAAGGCCGCGACCCTGGACGCGTACGAGCTGGTGCGCCAGCTGATCGACGCCACCGACGAGTCCGAAGGGCTGTTCGTCGCGGTCCAACTCCCGCCTCTGCTCGTCAACGACGAGGCGCGTGGCCTGCCCGCGTACACCGCCCTGCACATGCGGGTAGCCGACGAGGTGCGGGACCGGCGGCGGCCCAACCCGTACGCGACCCTGGTCCGGATCGGTTCTCGTGGACAGGAGGTCGAATGACCACATTGGACAGCAGCGTCGATCCGTCCGTCGCGGCCCGCCGGGCGATCGAAGCGCTGCGGGCTGGAGTGCCGAGCCGGGATGCCGTTGCGGCGCTGGGCAGCGGACAGAGCGCCATCGAAGACCGGTTCCAGGCGTTGTGCGAGAGCGTCGCCGGCGGCGGCGCTGGCGGCCTGCTGCTCGGTGGCGGATTCGGCGCGGGCAAGAGTCACCTGCTGGAGCATCTCGCCGGACTCGCCCTCGATGCCGGTTGGACGGTGAGCCGGATCGTGATCAGCAAGGAGACCCCGCTGTATGACCCGGCGAAGGTCTTCCGGGCGGTGGCCGACTGCGCGCTGCGGACCGGACAGGCGCGGCCCGCGATCATCGAGGCGGCGATGGCGCTGGACCTCGACGGCCGGGCCTACGCGGAGCTGCTGCGTTGGGCGGCGTCGAGTGGCGCCGAGCTCAACGAGCGGTTCCCCGCGACGCTCGCGCTGTTCGCCCATGCCCGGGAGCGTGACGCGGCCTTCGCCGAGAGCATCCTGCGGTTCTGGTCCGGCGACCCGATCGCCGTACCCGAGCTGCGGCGGCGACTCAAGGAGATCGGTGAGCAGCGCCCCAACCTGCCTCCAGTGACCGCAGTGGAGCTGGCCCGGCAGCGGCAACGTTTCGCCTCCCGGCTGCTCGCCGCCGCCGGCTCGCCCGGCTGGTTGGTCCTCTTCGACGAGGTCGAACTCATCGGGCGCTACTCGCTCCTGCAACGCGCCAGGTCGTATGCGGAGCTGGCCCGGTGGATGCGTGGCGAACACGGCCGCGGGGCTCCCATCGCGGCGGTGTTCGCGATGACCGACGACTTCGAGGCGGAGGTCATCAGAAACCGCAACGACCAGGGACTGCTGCCGGACAAGCTGCGCGCCAAGGGCACGCCGGAGGCGGCCGCGCTTGCGGCGGCGGCCGAGGTGGGCATGCGGATCATCGACCGGGAGATGCACCTGCTCACCCCGCCGGACGATGTCGAGCTCAAGCAGGCGTATTACCGGCTGCGCGACCTGCACGGCCAAGCGTTCCGCTGGCAGCCCTCTGACGTGGCCGGACTGGAGCGGCTCGGCGCCACCCGGATGCGGCAGTACGTCCGTGCCTGGATCAACGAGTGGGACCTCGTACGGCTCGATCCCGGCTTCCGGCCGGCGACCGAAATGGTCAACGTACCCAGTGATTACCGCGAGGACCCCGACCTGGAGTGCTCGGACCCGGAGTGACGCGTTCGTGGCGGGAAGGCTTCGGCGTCGAGGATTTCGTTCACTGAAACCGCCGGTCATCGGTCGGGTACGCGCCGGCCCCAAAGGGCATGCGTGCCCGACTGGGCGGTCAGTCGGGTTCCGGCCGCGCTCGCGCTCTCGTCAAGCGGCGCCTGTGGGCCGCCACGGTCGCTCGGACGCTCCGTACCTGGTACGGACGCATCCGAGCCGATCGGAGCTGGCCTCTCTGGTGCAACGCTACGAAGTTGCCAGCTGTGCGCTGCGGGCCGACGACCAGCGCTGACATCGATGGACACCCGGACGCGACAACCTCAGCTCGGACTTTCCCCGGCGGGTCAGGAAGTCGCCAAGATCATCATCCACTTCGGACTTAATGCACAGGTTCGGGGTTCTAGTCCCGCCCGGACCACAATGATCTTGCTGCCCCGGTAGCCGGCGCTACATGATGGGGAACGGATCCCAGCCCTCCCGTACCGGCTTGAGCTTCGCGATGTCCACGCCGACCCGGGCCAGCCACGCCTTCAGGTCGTCCCGGCTGCCGACCTCGGCAGCCACCCGCCCGTCGCACAGGACGCGATAGTCCACGTCGGTTCTGTCGAACACCCGCTCGACCCGCCAGCGGCCGGTGGGGTCACGCAGAGTCTGGAGCGTGGCCATGATGTGACGGTACGGCGCCCGCGGCCCCCGCCGGCCAACATGGCAGAACCCACAACGTGATGAATGTCGCGTTTAGCGGGCGGCGGTACCCGCATCCTGGCCGGCGCGGCGCAGGGCGGACAGGAATGCGTCGACGGGCTGCGCGCCGGAGACGCCGTACGCGCGATCCAGGACGAAGAACGGTACGCCCGTGATGCCGAGCGCCTGCGCGTCGCTGATGTCCCGCCGGACGTCCTGCGCGTACTCGTCGGCGGTCAGCACCCGGCGCGCCTCCTCGACGGGTACGCCGACCTCGGTACCGAGGCGGATCAGCGTGTCGGTGTCGTCGACGGCTGAGCCGTCGATCAGGGCCGCGCGCATCAGCCGCTCCTGCATGGCGTCACCCAGTCCGAGCGAGGCGGCCAGGTGCACCATCCGGTGCGCGTCGAAGGTGTTGGCGGTCACCGCACGGTCGAGGTGGTAGTCGAGACCCTCCTCGGCGGCCTGCGCGGTGACCCGGGCGTTGAGCGCTTCGATCTGTACGAGCGGAGCGCCGAACTTCCGTACCAGGCTGTCCACGGTCGGGGTGTTGACGCCGCGCGGGTGCTCCGGGTCCAGCTGGAAGCTGCGCCAGGTGATGGTCACCTCGGCGGCGCGATCGAATCCGGTGAGAGCCTTCTCCAGCCGCCGCTTGCCCAGAAAGCAGAACGGACATACGACGTCGGACCAAACCTCGATGTGCATCCCTGCCCCCTTGCTCACCGGCCTGGCATGCAGCCGCCACGGGCCGGGCAGGGCTGCAACTATAACGCGCGGCACTCATCGCGGCACCGATGAGTTTGTCCGGCGACCTGCGTTATACCTCCAGAAGCGCCGGTCACCGGTCCGGCGGCAGAGAAGGGGTTCACCGTGGACTTCAAGCTTGAACTGATTGTGGTACCCGTGTCCGACGTGGACCGCGCCAAGGCGTTCTACCAGGACAACTGCGGCTTCCGGCTGGACGTCGACCACAGTGCCGGCGACTTCCGGGTGGTGCAGTTCACCCCGCCCGGCTCGGCCTGTTCGATCGCGCTGATGCGCAACCCGGACGCGCCCGGCTCGCTGCAGGGGCTGCACCTGATCGTCGGCGACATCGACGCCGCCCGGACCGAACTGGTGGACCGGGGCGTACCGGCCAGCGAGGTCTTCCACTTCGAGGCGGGTGGGCAGGCGCCCGGCCCCGACCCGCAGCGCGCGAGCTACAACTCGTTCCTCTCGTTCAGCGATCCCGACGGTAACGGCTGGCTGGTACAAGAGGTGAAGCGTTGAGCGAGGCGGACTTCGCCGGCCTGGCCGAGCGCCAACGGCGCGAGCTGCACGTGCACTGCTACCGGATGCTCGCCTCGTTCGACGAGGCCGAGGACGCGGTACAGGAGACGCTGCTGCGCGCGTGGCGCTCCCGGGACAGCTTCGACGGCCAGCTCTTCCGCGCCTGGCTGTACCGCATCGCCACCAACGTCTGCCTGGACATGCTGCGCCGGCTGTCCCGCCCGCCGGTACGCGGACCGGACGTGCCCTGGCTCCAGCCGTACCCGGATGTCCTGCTGGACGAGGCCGCGCCCGCCGGTGAGCGGCCGGATGCACGCGTGGTGGACCGGGAGACCATCGAACTGGTGTTCCTCGCCGCGATGCAGGCGTTGCCGCCCCGGCAGCGCGCCGTGTTCGTGCTCCGGGACGTGCTCGGCTGGCCGGCCAGCGAGGCGGCCGCGATGCTGGAGACGAGTGTCGCCGCGGCGAACAGCGCGCTGCAGCGGGCGCGGGTGACCATGCAGCAGCGCCTCCCGCCGCGCCGCGCGGACTGGTCCGCGCCCGAGGTCGGTGCCGCGGAGCGGGAGCTGCTGGCTCGGTTCATCGACGCGCACGAGCGGTGCGACGCGGCCGCCGCGCTGGCCGCGTCGGCCGCGGACATCCGGATCACCATGCCGCCCTACCCCTACCTGTACCAGGGGCGGGACGCGATCCAGCCGCTGCTGGAGCGCGCGTTCGGGCCGCAGCGCGACGGCGACTGGCGGCTCCTGCCCACGTCCGCTAACCGGCTGCCCACCGCGGCCAGCTACCTGCGCCGGCCGGGGGACAGCGAGTTCCGCGCGTTCAAGCTGGACGTGCTGCGGGTCGCCGGTGGCGCGATCGTGGAGATCACCACGTTCGGGCACAGCCGGTTCCCCGGGTTCGGCCTGCCGCCGGTGCTGGCGACCGCGTGAGAGTCAGCAGTACCGGTAGACGAAGTCGGCCTGGTTGCGGTACGGGCTGACGTCGGCGATCGCGCGCCGGCCGGTATCCACGGTGAACAGCACGGAATCCGTGGAGCCGCTCTCGCCGATGAATGCCACCGAACCCGTGGAGAGGTTGTAGTGCACGGATTCCGTACGGTTCTGCCACCCCCAGGTGGACAGGTCCTGCCAGCCGCAGTCGCTGAGCTTGCCCCGCGGGTACCCGAAATTGGTGTGGGCATAGAAGCAGAACCAGCCGGGCGGGCAGTCCGGCGCCGAGGTGGCCACGGCCGGGACGACGGTGACGATGAACGTGCCATTGCTGTACGAGATCTCCCGGCTGTTGATCTGCTGCCCACCGGGGTGACCCGCCAGGTAGGCATCGACCTGCCGCTGCGTCGCGGAGCTGGCGGCGGACGCGGGGGCCGCGACGGCGAGCGCCGCGACGACGCTCAGGACTGCCATGGACACGGCCGGCCAGGCGCGGAGACGGGGGATGGCCATCCGTCCTCCTCTATATGAAAGCGAGCTACGTGACGTGATTGAATATGCACCCTGGGCGATGTGGCCAGCGTAAGACGGTTGCGTGGAGATCGCCAGGTCGGCATTCACACATTGACATTCGACGCCGGCCGCTCCGGCCGTAATGATGTGTCACAGCCGTGTGTGCCCGGCGGACATACACAACGGAGATGCGCGAACCGCTACCTGCCCGGGGGCCCGGTTGGACTTCAACGGCACCGCAAAGGATCAGGCGTGGCTTGAAGAGATGTGGGCGCACCGCGCCCAGGTGGTGCGCTACCTTGCCCGGATCGTCGCCGACCCGAACGCCGTCGAGGATCTCGCCCAGCAGACCTTCGTCGAAGCCTGGCAGAAACGCTCGCAGGAGCCGCGCTACCCGCTGGCCTGGCTCTACGGCATCGCGCGCAACCTCGCCGCCGACCACTGGCGGGCCATGCAGCGGGGCCGCAGCGCCTGGCAGAAACTGTGCGCCGACCCGCTCTGCGACGACGGCGGCGTGGGCTACTCCGAGCTGTGGCGCGACGTGCTCGCCGCGTGCCAATCCATGACCAATAAGGAGCGGGAGTGCCTGCTGCTCAGCTTTCACGACGGGTTCAGCGACGTGGAGATCGCCAGCATCCTGCGTACCAGCCGGGAGAACGTGCGGCAGCAGCGGCACCGCGCCCGGATGAAGCTGCAGCGCGCCCTGGCCCGCGGCGACGACCTCGAACGGGCCGGCCGGCTGATCCGGGCCAGGGGGTGACCGGTGCGCGACGCCCCGGATCCCGACGAGGAAGACTTTCGCAACGACCCGCTGGTCCGCATCGCCGCGACCATCATGGACCCGTTGCACGGCAAGCTGGTGCCGCCCAGCCCGCTCACCCCGCTCCAGCTCATCGAACTGGCCGCGCGGCAGCGCCGGGACACCGTGCGCCGGCGCCTCAAATGGCTCGGCGCACCGCTGGCCGTCGCGGCCCTCGTGGTGGTGGTCCTGGTGACCGCGGCTGATTTCTTCGCCGGCCAGCGGCCCGCCCCCATCGCGGCGTCACCCGCCGACTCGCCCGCCCCGAGCCCCGCGGCGCCGCCCGCACCGCTGCCGCTGCCC
>DATEJJ010001047.1:0-6610 GCA_035278125.1 Rugosimonospora sp. | reverse complement strand
CGGCGGTGGCGGTGGCGGCGGGTTGAGCGGCGGGTCCCCGCCCAGCACGTTGTTCGCGTACTTGTTGACCGTCTTCACGTGGCCGCCGAGATCCACCACCCGGGCCGTGGACGAGTCCGGCGCGTTGACGAACAGGTGGTCGCCGCGCACGTCCAGCTCCAGCGGCCCGTTCGCGTTCGGGATCGGGATCGTCCCCACCTGCGCGCCGTGCATGTCCAGCACGTAGACGGTGCCGGTCGCGTCGTCCGCGACGTAGAGCCGGCCGCCGAACGGTACCGCCGGCGCCAGCTTCGCTCCCGTCCCCGGAACCGTGAACGTATTTACCTGATTGCCGTGGACCACGAACACGTGCCGGTCATCCGTCGCCGTCACCGGAACGTCCCCGCCACCGCTGTGCCCCGGTACCGTCGCCGGCCCCGTCAGCGGGATCGTCACCACCCGGGTCGGACCGTCGCCCAGCGTGGTGAGCCGGCCCGCCGTCTCGTCCAGTACCGCCACCCCGGCATCCAAAGTGGACAGAGACAGGTCGTGCCCGGGTGGCGCCACCGTCGCCGACCGCACCACGGCGGGGCTGGCGGCGACCGTACCGGCCCCCGCCGACGGGTGCCGCGGCGCCGGCCGGATCGCCACGACCGTACCCTCGCCCGGTACCGCCAGCCACAGCGTGCCGCTGGTGTCGAAGGTGCCGCCGGACAGGCCCGGCGGGAAGCGCAGCGGGTCACCCACCGGAGTGAGCGAGAGCGGGTCCAGCTGGCGTACCACACCCTGCACCGCGTCCACCACGAACGCTGAGTCGCCGGACAGCGCGATGGTGATGCCCACGCCGGCCGTGGTCTGGGTGGTCGCGGCCACCTGCAGCGTGGCCAGGTTCAGCGAGCTCACCTTGCCCGTGGTCAGGTCGCGCAGCACCAGGTACTGGTCGGTCTGGCTGATCTGGATCACGTGCCCCTGCGCGTCGACCACCCGGTAGCGGGTGTCCACCCGGCCGGTCTCACCGTTGACCCGGGCCACCTCGCCCTTGCCCGAGGACCACAGCCAGGACGACGCGTTCGCGCTGGCCAGCGCGTGGTCCGTGGTACCGAGGCCGAGCAGTGTCACGCCCATCGCCGCCAGCAGCGCGCTGACCGTCAGCAGCGTGACGATCCCGCCCCGGCCGTGTGTCGCCCGCCGCAGCCGCCCGTCCGTCGCTGGCGCCGCGTCTGTCGCCGGTGCGCGGGCGGCGGCGTCCGTCCCGTGCGCAGGCTCGGTGCGGTGCTCGTCGGTCTGCTCGCTCCGCTCGGTCACGGCCACGGCCCTTCATGGTCGTCTCGGGAACGCGCCGATCCGCCGCTGTGCGCCGGGCAGGCCAGATGCGGCTTCCCAGCTCACCCACAATGAGCCGGTGCGTTCGCCCCCCAAGTCGGGCCAATCATAGGGGGTCCGTGTGACAGATGGGAACCCGCAGCGTATGCCTGTGGATACCGAACGCTGTCAGGATCAACTACGCCCCGGCGTCGGGGTACCACGCCGCGTGCATACCAGGTCGGATGGTGCGAACTGATCCGTCGTGTACACCGCCACCACCGTGAAGCAGTAGTCGAGATTCGCGTTCAGCCCGCTCACCGTGAACGACGTCTGGCCCGGCGGCACCGGCGGGTACGGGTGCGACTGCTCGCCGGCGCGTCCACCCGACACAATGAACGGCAGCGTACCGCGACCCGGATCCTTCCAGGTCAGCGTCACCGACCCGCCATCGTCGCGCAGCCGCACGTCGGCCGGCGGCACCAGCACCGGTACCGACGCCGCCCCGGTGGGTGGGGCCGCCGGCTCCCGTGGCGCCAGCACCGTCAGTACGCCGAACACCGCCACCGCCAGCAACCCCGCCGCGGCCACCACGGTCAGCGCGATCAGGGGTACCCGCACCCGCTGCCGCTCCTCCGGCGGGCCAGCAGGCGCTCGCCGCGGAGCCGGTGGCTCGAACCGCGCCGGGCTGCCGGGTACCGGCTCGGTCGCCGGCCGCCAGACACCCGGCTCCGCCTCGGGTACCAGCACCGGCCGGTGCCGCGGCGGGGCGGGAGGCGGCGGCGGTACCCCCTGGTGGTCTTCCTCCCGGGGTGGTGGGACATAGACCGGCGCCACGGCCTCACCGCCCAGATACGCCTGCGCCGACCGCACGTAGGGGTGATCGCGGCCCAGCACCGCCGGCCCGTACTGCGCGACCCGGGTAAAGTTGCGGCGCGCCTCGTGCCTGTTGCCGAGCTGCTCCGCGGCGATGCCGAGCTCGGCCGAGAGCGACAGCATCAACGGATCGGCGTCCCCGTACCGGAGCAGTCCGGCGGCGAGGGCGTCCTCCAGCACCCGGCGTGCGGCCGACCAGTCGGCCAGGCCCCGGAACACGAGCGCCAACCGCTGGGCGGTCTCGAGCACGTCGGGATGATCAGGCCCGTACGCGGCGGCAGCCACCTCGGCGGCGGGTTCGAGGACGTCCCGGGCCGCGGGCAGGTTCCCCCGGCTGCTCAGCGCGTCGGCCTGCTGCCAGGCGGCGAGGAGGGTGGGGGATTCGGGCACTACGCCATGCTGCCCGCCGTACGGGCGAGACGCCACCCCTTCCCCTGATTGAGGTACTTTTCGGACATTCGCGCGGGTGGGTACGGGTCTCGGTTGGAGGAGCAGCGGCGTGTACAGTGTGGGCTCGTGCAACCGCAGGGGTGGCCGGGGCAGGTGCGATCCCGCCCTCGCCGGCTCCGGTAGAGTTGACGGGCAGGTCCGAGTGGCGGAATGGCAGACGCGCTAGCTTGAGGTGCTAGTGCCCGAAAGGGCATGGGGGTTCAAGTCCCCCCTCGGACACATACCATAACCCCACGGGAATCCGGGCCGGGACACGCTTCCGCCCGGATCTTGTTTTGTCCGGGGTGGTAGGTGAGGGTGAGCCGGATCTGCCGGTAGACCTCGCGCTTGTCGGCGGGCTCGGCGTCGCGGATGGTACGGCGTACGTCGTCGAAGGTGCCGATCAGCCGTTCGATGTCCTGCGGGCTCAGCTTCGTGATCTTCCTGGATTCGGCGCGGCGGGTCGACTGTTGCGCGAGGGCGGCGGTGCGTTGGGCCGCGACCTCGGCCGTCCAGGCGGCGACGGTGGCGGGGTCGCCTCCGGCGTCGGCGATGGCGCGGTACTGGGCGAGCTTGTCGTCGCAGGCGTCGATGATCTTTTGCAGGCCGTCCTCGGGCGTGGGGGCGGCGGCGGGTTGTTCGGGTTGGGCGGCGTGGAGTTTCGCGACGGTGTCGGCGAGGCGGTGGGGTGCGAACGCGCGGAGCAGCCAGTTGTCCAGCACCGGGAGGACGTCGTTCTCGGCCAGGTACACGTTGCGGGGGTGCTCGGTGTGGCTGACCAGGGCGTACTCGTTCGGGTAGCGGCAGCGGTAGTAGGCGGCGTCGTGGCTGTACTGGCCTTGCATGCGGCGGCCGCACAGTCCACACAGGAGCATGCCGCGCAGGATGTAGGTGCGCTTGACGTAATGGCGTTCGCGGGTCTTGCGGCCTCGCCCGTGCTGGGCGGCGACGCCTTGCGCGGCTTCGAAGTCTTCGACGCTGACCAGCGGTTCGTGCACGACGGACTCGGACCAGACCCAGGCGTCGGGGTGATTCCAGCGCATCCTCGTCTGGTAGCCGAGGCCGACGTCGTGGACGTCGAGGAGGACTTCGTCTTTGCGTTGCTTGTTCCAGACCTGGCGGCCGGTGTAGCGGGGGTTGGCGAGGATGGCCTTGATGGCGCTCTTGGCCCAGCCTGCGCCGCTGCGGTGCCGGTTGCGCGCGGGGTCGGCGGCCGAGGGGGAGGGGATGCCGTCGCGGTTGAGTCCTTCGGCGATGGTGAAGATGCCCAGCCCGCGCAGGTAGAGGGCGAAGATGCGCTGCACGACGGGCGCGGTGGCTGGGTCGGGTTCGAGGCGGTGTAGCCGCTTGCCGTCGGCAGCCTTGCCGGGGTTGGGGTGCGGTCCGGCGTCGGCGAGCCGGTACCCGTAGGGTGGTCGGCCGCCGAGGAACCGGCCTTCGATCTTCGCCTGGGCTTGCATGGCGGTACGGACCCGGATCTTGACGCGGGAGCGTTCGCCCTTGGACATACCGCCGAATACACTCATGATCAGGTCGTGGGCTTCGGAGTCGGGGTCGATGGGTCCGCCGACCTCGGGCACCCAGAGTTGGACGCCGTAGTGGGTGAACACGGGCATGGTCAGGCCGTACTGGTTGCCGTAGAAGGCCCGCTGCGGCTCGCCGATGATGACGGCGTCGAAGCCCCGGTTGGGATCGGCCAGCGCTGCCAGGAGGGCGGCGGCTTGCGGGCGTCGCTTCCAGGGCAGGGAGCGGGACTGGCCGATGTCGAAGAACTGGACGACGATCAGGCCGTTGCGGGGTTCGATGAGGGCGTTGGCGCGGGTGAGTTGCCAGTTGCGGGACGCTTCGGGGTCCTGGTTGTCCTCTGTGGACACGCGACCGTAGAACGCGAACCGGAGTTGTGGCGCGGTGAAGCTGAGCCGGGCGGCGTCGCGTTGGAGTCGTGGAACATCAATGGTCACGGTGGTTCCTCCCCGTTGGTTCGTCTGGTGCCGATGGGTGCCGGTTGGCGCCCCGCCCGTCCGGCCGTCCCGCCGGGCCGGTGTCCGGTGATGTTGGTCGATCCGTGATAGCCGGACCGGTGCCGTATGTCCAGTCCGGCGGCTTTTGCTGGAGTGCGTGACCTGGGCCCTCGGATCGCAGCCACGGGGGCGGCTGCGATCCGAGGACGGTGGTGGTGCGGGTCAGGCCGCGGGCTCCTGGTCTCGTCCGGGCTCGTCGCCGGTCGTGGCTTCGCGTCCGTGAAGGAGCAGGGCCAGCAGGGCGCGCGCCGCCTCCGGCGTGAGCGCGGGCGCGTCGGTGTCGAACTCGATCGTGAGGTGCGGCGATGGGATGGCGATGGACTCGCCGGCTGCCGGGTGGGCCTGCGATGGGCCGGCTGCGGCGGCTCGATGCGGTGCGGTCGGCATGTGGATGTGGCCACGTCCGCCGACGGGGCGCTGACACTATGGAATTACAAAAAACAAGATCGTCTTGGCAGGGGCTCGACGGGTCCGCGCGGGTCCTCGGCGCTTGAACACGATCCACGTCGAGGTTGAACACGCAGCTCACTGGCTTGATCGAGTCACGCGGAGCCGCGTGAAGAAAATCTTGGAGCGACTTGCGGTGGTGGTGCTTGAACAAGGTCATCGGCGTTGCTTGAACATGATCGACTTCTGTCCCTGAACAAGATCGCGGTTGGCTTGAACAAGATCGGACCCCGCTGGTTGGGAGCTTGAACACGATCCACTTCGCCCGCCATGTGGCGCCGACGCTCGCCGCCGGGCGCAGCGCCTCGCCCTATGCGGGCCGCGTTCCACGCCTCGAAGTTCAGCCGCCCGGCTTGTCCGCGAGGCGACCGGCATTGTCCAGCGGGACGGTCCCAGGTGATCGTCCGGGACGGCAGGGACGGTCCTCGGGACGGTCCTCGGGACGGTCCGGGACGGGTTGGTCGTCCGGGACGGTCCGCTGATCGTCCCGGACCGTCCCCGCGACTTCGCGGACGCTGTCGGGACGGTGGCCGGTGCCGGTGTGCGTGATCGGGCCGCGATGCGCCTGCGTGCGCGCACTCACTCGATCGGCCGGGCAAGTGCGGTGCGCAGGGTGCTGCCCCCGCGCGGGGCTCGTGGCCGCTGGCGAGGAGCCGGGCGGATCTGCTGGCGGGCAGAGCGGTGATGCCGCCCGGCGGGTACGCCTTGGAGCGGACGCGGGATGAGGCATGCACTGCGGCCCCGCTATGAGGCGTGCGCGTTGAGTTCGGCCGGGTCCGCCGATGGCGGACTGGAACCGAGCCGGGTCACGCGCGTTTCAGCCTGGAGGATCTGCGCGAGTAGGCCGGCTCGCGCGTTGGATACGCCGTACCCGTCCTCCCGCATCCGGTCGGCCAGCCGGTCCCGCGACACGGTGCGCCCACTCGCGGTGAGGGCGTCTCGGGCTGCCCGCGCGGCGGGAATGAGGTGCGCGACGTCGTGGGAGTCCGCCACGGTTCCGCTTCGTCCGGCGGGTGGGCCGTGCCGCCCGAGGCGCTGGTGGCCGGTGTGGACTCAACCGTCCTGGTCCCGCTGGCGGCTGGTGGCGGGGACGGTTCGGCCTCGGCGGGGATGGTCTGGTGATCGTCCCGGACGGTCCCGGAGCTGTCGGTGTGGTCGAACATGGAGGACAGCAGCTTGATCGACACGAGCAGGGACACGGCGGGCCAGCCTGCGAGGACCCGGCCGACCGGGTCGTGTCCGCCGACCGCGACGTTCGCGGCGAGGCTGGCGATGGTGCCGACCAGGAGCGCTAGCCAGGGCAGCCAGCCGGCGGGGCGGCCGGCGCGGCGCTGGGCCAGGATGTGGAGGGATGCCACGACCTCGATGCCATCCACGCTGATGGGGAACGCGTTGGCCTTCCAGCCGAGCTGGTCGTGATGCAGGGCGAGGTTCTGCATGTGGGCGTAGCTGATGGCTCCGGCGACGACGGCGAGTCCACCGACGAACAGTGCGGTCAGGATCGGCAACAGCTTGTCGGTCCGGGTCCGCATCGCCTCACCTCCGGTCGGTTGTGG
>DATEJJ010001046.1:0-8020 GCA_035278125.1 Rugosimonospora sp. | reverse complement strand
TCGCCTCGCGCAGCGCGAGCCGCACCGCGGCGTCCCGGCTCAGCCGCTGCCCGGCCGCGAACTCCGACCCGAACCGGGCCCGGCCGAGCGCCGCCGTCACCGACGCCGTGGCGTACGCGAATGCCGGAGCCATGCCCGCGTTGAGGGTGGCACCCACCTCGGCCCGCAGGTTCTCCATCGCCCCGAGGAGCTGCGCCGCCAGCCGCGGCTCGCGTGCCCCGGCGGCACAGCAGCCCAGCGCGCCGATCAGGTAGCACTGCGCCACCCGGTCGTCGAGCTGGCGGGCGATCCGCAGACCCTCGGTGAACCGCGGCCCCGCCGCGGCAAGGTCGCGGGACAGCAGCGCCGCGAAGCCCTGGTTCATCAGCATCATGTCCAGGCTGTACAGGTCGCCCACCGCGCGGCTGAGCCGGCTGCCCTGCGCCGCAACCGATCCGACCGCGTCGAGGTCCCCGTCGAGGAACCCGTTGAGCGACCGCGCCTGGTACGTCATGAGCGTGGCGCCCGGGTCGTCCAGGCCCTCGGCGATGCCCCGCGCCTCTTCCAGCAGCCGCTGCGAGGCCGCGCGGTCACCCGCCATGTTCGCGGCGATCGACGCCATCGCGAGCGACTGGGCCAGCGCCTCGCGCTGGCCGGCGGCGCGGGCCGCCGCCACACCGCGTTCGAGGACGGGCCGGGCCGCCGCCGGGTCGCTCTGCAGGACGGCGAGGAAACCCCGCACGAAGTACGCCCACGGGTGGGCGGCCGGCTCGGCATCCCGGGCGAGCAGTTCGTCGAGGCACCGTACGCCCTCGGTCGTCGCGCGGGTCACCCAGAACCAGACCAGGCAGGTGGCGAGGTCGATACCCGGTCCCGGATCAGCCAGGTCCATGCACGTGCGGAGCACCGCGCGGACGTTGTCTATCTCCAGGTCGAGCCATGCCAGCCAGTCGAGCAGCCGGTACCGCCCCTCCGCCGCGAAGGCCGCACAGCGCGCCGCGTAGTAGCCGGCGCAGCGCCGCTCGACCGCGTCCTGCTCACCCGCCTCGCGCAGTTTGAGGCGCGCGTACTCCCGCATCGTCTCGTGCAGCCGGTAGCCGGCCCCGTCCCTGGTCACCAACGACTTGTCCAGCAGCGACGCCAGCAGGTCCAGCGCGCCGGCCGCCGGCAGGTCGCCGGAGCAGCACACCGCCTCGACACCGGCCAGCGTGAAGCGGCCCGCGAACACGCACAGCCGGCCGAGCAGCGTCCGCTCCGCCGGCGACAGCAGGTCGTAGCTCCACTCGATCGCGGTACGCAGCGTCTGGTGGCGCGGCAGCGCGGCCCGGCTGCCGCCCGTGAGCAGGGCGAACCGGTCGCCCAGGCGGTCACGGATCTGCTCCGGGTCGAGGATCCGGGTGCGGACCGCCGCCAGCTCGATCGCCAGCGGGAGCCCGTCGAGCCGGCGGCACAGGTCCGCGACCGCCGCCTGGTTGCCGGCCGTCAGCTCGAAGCTGCCCGACGCCGCCACCGCGCGCGCCACGAACAGGCTGACCGCCTCGTTCTGCCGCAACCGCGAGAGCGGCTCCGGCCCGTGCGGTGCCGGCAACCGCAGCGGTGGTACCGGTACCACGTGCTCCCCCGCCACCGACAGCGGCTCGCGGCTGGTCGCGATGACGCGTACCCCCGGCGCCCAGCTCAGCACCTCACTGGCGAGCCGGGCCGCCGCGTCCAGCAGGTGCTCGCAGTTGTCCAGGACCAGCAGCAGCTCCTTGTCCCGCAGGTACGACCGGACCAGCGCGGCCGGCTCGGTCGCGGCCTGGTCGCGCAGGTCGAGGGCGGCCAGCACGGCGGTGCTGACCAGCACCGGGTCGTGCAGGTCGGCCAGCTCGACCAGCCAGACACCGCCCGGGAACCCGCGCCCCAGGTCGGTCGCGATGCGGATCGCCAGCCGCGTCTTGCCCACCCCACCCGGCCCGACCAGGCTGACCAGGCGCGCGACCGCCAGCCTCTGCCGGACCTCGGCCAGTTCGTGGCGGCGGCCAACGAAACTCGTCGCCTCGGCGGGCAGGTTCCCCGGCCTGCGGGTGGGCTTGGGCACGGACGCAACCTACTACGGACTCAGTACCGGCTCAGTGCCTCCACTGATGGCCGCGCACCGCTCGCTGCGTACCGTGCCGGACATGAGTACCCAGCCTCCCGTCCACCGCGTCGTCGTCAGCCTCGTCGGCACCCCGCCCGCCCGGCAGATCGAGCGGGCGTCGGGCGTCAGCGCGGTCGAGATCGACGGCTCCACCGTCCGCTGCCTCGTGGCCGGCAGCTTCCAGCCGCTCCTCGAAGCGCTGCGCGGTCACGAGGTCATCACCCTGCGGTCGGTACCGGGCCGGAGCCACCGATGAACACCTCGCCACGTACCCTCGCCCGCTACGCCGGCGGCCTGTACCTGGTCAACATCGTCGCCGGCGCGTTCGCCATCGGCTTCGTCCGGGCCACGCTGTTCGTGTCCGATCCCGCCGTGACACTCCACAACCTCCAGACCCATGAGCTCCTGTACCGGTCCAGCCTGGTGGCGCACGTTGTCGTCACCCTGACGAACATTCCGCTAGCGATGATCTTCTATGAACTGTTCAAGGTGGTGAACCGCCGGCTCGCCCTGCTGGATGTCTTCTTCACCCTCGTCGCGACCGCCATCGAGGCGGCCGGCATCCTCGACCAGTTCACCCCGCTCACGCTCCTCGACAAGGGAGGCGCCCTCCCGCCGGGACAGTTACAGGCACTGGTATCCGTGCACACCGGCCTGGCGACCGTCGACTACGACATCTACACCGTGTTCTACGGCTTCGACCTCGTCTGCGTCGGGTACCTGGTGCTCCGCTCGACGTTCCTGCCCAGGGCCATCGGTGTCCTGGTGGCGCTGGACGCGGTGGCCTACGTGGTCAACGGGTTCGCGGACCAGCTGGCACCCGGGTTCGCCGCGCACCTGGTGCCATGGATCCAGCTGCCGGCGATTCTCGGCGAGGGATCGCTGTGCCTGTGGCTCCTGGTCCGGGGCCTGGACGCGGAGCGGTGGGCGGCGTGGACTCAACCCGCCGGACCCGCGGAGTGGCACACCGCCTCGACGTTGTTGCCGTCAGGGTCGCGCACGAAGGCGCCGAAGTAGCCCTCGTGGTATTCGGGCCACAGCCGCGGCGCGTGCAGGACCTCGGCCCCCAACTCGGTCGCCGCCGTGAAGAAGGCTCGGACGGTGCCGGCGTCGGGAGCGGTGAACGCGACATGAATCTCGCGATTCGGGCCCGACGCCGGACCCTGCGGCGGCTGGGCGCTGATCCAGAACTCTGGCTTGTCGCTGCCATAGCCGATGGCCACCCCGAAGTCCATCATCCTGCGGTGCCCGAGCGTGCCGAGTACCCGGTCGTAGAAGGCCGCCGCCGTGGGCAGGTCGGCGCAGTTGATCCCGAAGTGATCGATCATGCGGGCCATTCTGCAGTACCCCACCGACAAAACCGCACCGCCGTCCGGGCCGCGGTCCGGCGGGTACGCTCGGCCGGTGTTCTCGCCTCACGGCCCGTCCCTGCGTGAACTGTGCATCCAGGCGCTGTCCTCGGTCGAGCACGGCTACGACCTGCTCGCCCCGAAGTTCGACCACACGCCCTTCCGCACCCCGCAGAGCATTCTCGACGCGACCACCCACGCGCTGTCCGAACTCGGGCCGTTCCGCCAGGGATTGGACGTGTGCTGCGGTACCGGCGCGGGCACGCTGGTACTGCGGCCCCTGTGCCCGGGCGGGGTCACGGGCGTCGACTTCAGCGCCGGCATGCTCGCGCAGGCGCACCACGCGTACCCGGACGCCACCTGGGTACGGGCCGACGCCCGGGCGCTGGCGTTCGCCGCGGACTTCGACCTCGCGGTCACCTTCGGCGCGCTGGGGCATTTCCTCCCCGCCGAACGGCCTGCCCTCTTCCAGGGCGTGTACCGCGCGCTGCGGCCCGGCGGGCTGTTCGCCTTCCCGATCGGCGCGCCGGCACCGCTCACCTCGCCCGCGTACTGGGCCATGCTCGGCTTCGACCTGGCCATGCGGGTCCGCAATACGGTGTGGCGACCGCCGTTCGTCATGTACTACCGCACCACCCCGCTGCGCGCCGTCCACGACGACCTGACGGCGACCGGCTTCACCGTGACGGCCGCCGCCCTGACCGGACTGGGCCGGCACCGGGACGGCAGCCCACGATGCCGCCTCATCCTGGCGCGTAAACCGGCAGACCCCCACCGATGACGGTGGCTCGGGTGTTCCTTCACCGCCTGGGCGGCGGCTGAGCGGTCAGCGCGCTGGCCGTCTCCCTGGTGCCTGCGGATCGCACGCGCGCCAGACACGTGTCGAAAGACGAGACGCTCGAATGGACCCTCGCCCGAGGGCAATGACTGACGCCCGTCGTCGGCGCATCAGGCTGTCGGCGGGTGGGCACTCAACCAGGCTGCCGCCCGCCGCGCCGAGGCGCGGGACAGCCACGCATCCTGGATCAGCTCGGCCAACTCCCCGCGGGTCAGTTCGCCGAGCCGGCTGGCCCGCAGCAGTACCGACGGGTGGCCGTCGAAGTGGGCAGTCGTGAAGAACGGCGCCGTCGTGTCCTGGACCAGGGCCTGCTTGTCCGCCTCCGACTCGACCCAGAAGACGATCACGTCCGGATAGCGCTCCCCGGTGGCGGGGTCCACCGCGTCCGGCCGCGGATTGCGGAAGAAGATGAACGACTTCCCACCGACCTGGTAGACCGGGTTGTCGCCGGTCCCGTACTCGACGGTGACGTGCGGCATGGCCGAGGCCAGCTCGTGCACGTCCTCGACGCGAGCCGGCCGATCCTCCTCACGGGACACATCACCAACGTAACCCCATCCGACATCACAGTCGAGGGCGGCACAACGGCCGGCGCCGCGCGACTGTCGCGTCAGGACAGTGGCGCCATGCCCGGGTCGACGACGCTCAACCCACCGTCCACATGCAACACCGCACCGGTCACATAGGACGCGGCCGGCGACAGCAGCCACGCGATCGCCTCGGCCACCTCCGCCGGCTCGCCGGGGCGCCGCTGCGGCACGAGCGAGGTGGCGAGCGCGTACGCCTCGTCGCGGTCGCACCCGCGCTCCGCCGCGACCGCGTCCATCTCCGCATCGGCCATCTCGGTGCGGACCCAGCCGGGAGCCACGACGTTGGCGCGCACACCCCGGGCACCGTACTCGTGCGCGATGGTCGCGGTGAGCATGACCAGACCCGCCTTGGACGCCGAGTAGGCCGCGCTGCCGGCGGAGGCGACCCGGGCGGCCACCGAAGCCACCGCGACGAGGGCGCCGCCCGCGCGCTCCAGCAGCGGCAGCGCCGCCCGCGCCACGTACATGGCACCGTCCAGGTTGGTCCGCATCGTCGCCGACCAGGAGGCGTCGTCGTGCCCTTCGACGGGTACCGAGTGGATGGTGCCCGCGTTGAGGACGAGGCCGTGCAACGCGGTGAGCCCGCCGGCGGCCGTGTTGACGGCTTCGGGATCGGTGACGTCCAGCGGCAGTGCCTGCGCCCGCGGCGGCCCACCCAACTCGTCCGCGAGGACACGCAACGGCTCGGGGCGCCGGCCGCACAGCACCACCTGCCAGCCGCGCGCGTGCAGCAGCCGGGCGGTGGCCGACCCGATGCCGGTACCCGCACCGGTGATGAGCGCCTGCACCATGGGACCTCGTCGGGGGACTCGTAGACGGAGACCCCGACGATATCGTACGGGCCCGCACGGCTCGGGACGGGCTGCCCCGCCGCGCCGGATCAGATGCCTTCGACGAAGACGCCGGTACCCTCGACACTGTCCAGGCGCAGGCGTTTCCACGGCTCGTACTCCGGCGAGCCGTACCAGGACTTCGCCTGCTCCACCGTGGGGAATTCGAGCATGATGAGGAACCCGGGGCTCCAGTCACCCTCCACTGTGGCCGGGTTCCCACCGATGATCCGGTACTGGCCGCCGTACCTGGCGACGATCTCGGGGACCTGCGACCGGTACCGCTCCAGGCTCTCGCCGTCGACGACCTTCCTCATCTCGAACAGGTAGAACGCGCTCAACGAACAGCCTCGCCTTCGTCCAGGGGGGTGATGTTCTTGTTGTACCGGAACAGGTTGTGCGGATCCCAGGCCGCCTTGATCCGCTGCAACCGCCGGTACTTCGCCTCGGCACCGAAGGCACCGCGGCGCCACTGCTCGCCCAGGTCCCGGGTGAGGTTGGTGTAGGCATTCGTCAGCGAGTACGGGCGCAGCAGCGTCACGGCCCGGTCGGCCCACTCGTCGTACTCGCGGTCCTGCTCGGGTTCGTCCCAGATGGCCACGGCCTCCCACACCCACGCGGCACCCGCGCGGGAGAACGCGACCGCGTCCTCGGGTACGTCCTCGGAGATGGCGCCGCCGAGGCACCACAGCAGCGCGCTGCACTCGGCACCCGCGTGCCGCGGCGCCACGCGCATCTGGTCGAGCAGCGGAGTGATGGCTTCCGGCCCGAGGCTCGCCAGGTACCCGCCGCGGGTGGCCAGGCGCTTGCCGTACGGCGAGCTGTCGTCGAACATGCTGTTGGTCTCCACCCAGCTGCGCGTCTCGACGAGGTTCACCAGCGGCTGGCCCAGCGCGGCGAGCGATGCGATGACCTCGCCGGCGGCCGCCGGATCCGCGCTGTACACCGGGAAGAGAATCAGCACCGGCTGGCCGTGCGCCTGCGGCGGGACCATGGGCAGCGGTGGCAGCGGCGCCACCACCGCGACCAGGGCCAGCTCCCGCGGTGCCGCCGCCATGTGGGCCTGCAGCGCGCCGAGCACACCGGCGGCCTGCTCGATCGGGTAGATGATCGGTCCGCTGACCACGGCGGGACCGACCGGGTGCGCCCGGTACTCGAAGCTCACCACCACGCCGAAGTTCCCGCCGCCGCCGCGCAGCGCCCAGAACAGGTCGGCGTTGGTGTGTTCGTCGGCGCGGACGTGCAGCCCGTCCAGGGTCACCACCTCGCAGCCGAGCAGATTGTCCACTGTGGCCCCGAACCGGCGCATGAGGTGTCCGGTACCACCGCCGAGGGTCAGCCCGGCCAGTCCGGTCGTGCTCACCGTGCCCGCCGGTACCACCAGTCCGTGCTGCTGGGTGGCCGCGTCCAGCTCCGCGAGCAGGACACCGGGCTGGGCGCGGACGATCCGGGTGGCCGGGTCCACCGTTACCGACCGCATCTTCGACAGGTCCACCACGAGAGCACCGCCGGGCATCGCGTAGTCGTCGTCCGCGTGCCCGCCGCCGCGTACCGCGACCGGGGTACGGGTGGCCGACGCGTACCGCAGCACCGTCGCGACATCGCCCGCGTCCGCGCACTGCACGATCAGGGCCGGCCCCTCGTCGGTACCGCGTCCGTTGAACACCGCCCGGGCCTTGTCGTAGCCCGCGTCCCCGGGGCGCAGCAGCGTCCCGTGCACGTCCCCCGGGAAGTCCTGGAACGTCTCGCGGGTGGCCGGCGGTGAAGGATTGGTCGTCATAGGGCGTCCTCATTCCTCGATGGGCAGCGGAAAACACACCCACGGATACAACAGTCACCAACGCCGGACCGATGGTCTTTCTGGTATGTGTCAACCTAGGCGACCGCTGGCGCGGGCGTAAGCAGGCACTTCAATGTCAGTCACACACACCCGTGTGCGTGTACGGCGAGTTCCGCGTCGTGGCCGTAGATCCATCCGTTGTGCGCCAACGGATCCTCCCCCGCGAACGCGCTGTCCCGGGCCTGCTGGGCGGGTCCGTCCGGGAGGTGGTTGGTCTCCGCCCGGCCGCGGCTCAGCTCCTGCAGCCGGACCGCCCGTGGCCGCCGGATGCGCTCGTACCGCGACAGCGCGGCGACCGGGTCCCCCGGCTGCGTGGCGAGGCAGCCCGCCAGTACGGCCGCGTCCTCGATGGCCTGGGCCGCTCCCTGGGCGAAGAACGGGAACATCGGGTGCGCCGCGTCGCCCAGCAGCGCGACCCGGCCCCGGGTCCAGCGGGGCAGCGGGTCGCGGTCCAGCAGCGCCCACCGCCCGG
>DATEJJ010001045.1:0-7764 GCA_035278125.1 Rugosimonospora sp. | reverse complement strand
TGGTGGCCAGCGTGCTCGCCCTCGGCGTGCTCGGCACCGGGCTCGGCTTCGTGCTCAACTTCCAGGTCATCCGGCTCGCCGGGGCCAGCGTGTCGGCCTCGGTCACCTACCTGCTGCCGCTGGTGGCGACCACCATCGGCGTGCTCGGCCTGCACGAGCAGATCCGCTGGTACCAGCCGGTGGGCGCGCTGGTCGTGCTGCTCGGGGTCGCGGTCGCGCAGGGCGTGCTGCGGCTGCCCCGGATGTCCACACTGGACGCACCGGGCGCCGTCCGGTCCCCGGGTGGCGCATAATTAGTTTGGACCATAAACTTATGTTCCTCCATGAGATTCAGGAGGGACACCATGGACAGACCACGACGGCTCGCCGTGCTGACCGCGCTGCTCGCGGCCGGCTCGCTCGCGCTGGGCGCGTGCGGCAGCGGCGGTGGTAACTCCGGCAGCTCCGGCGGCGGCAAGGTGCTCAAGCTGTGGCACTACGAGGGCCCGAACAGCGCCATGGGCGTCGCCTGGAACGAGGCGATCAGACAGTTCAAGAGCACCCACCCGGGCGTGGAGGTGAAGTTCGAGGAGAAGGGCTTCGAGCAGATCCAGCAGAACGCTGCGATGATCCTCAACTCCAGCGACGCGCCCGACATCATGGAGTACAACAAGGGCAACGCCACCGCCGGCCTGCTGTCCAAGCAGGGCCTGCTCACCAACCTGACCGCCGAGGCGACCAGGCGCGGCTGGGACAAGCTGCTGTCGCCGAGCCTGCAGACCACCGCGCGGTACGACCAGCGGGGCATCATGGGCTCCGGCAACTGGTACGGCGTACCGAACTACGGCGAGTACGTGATGGTCTACTACAACAAGGACATGTTCACGAAGTACCACGTGACGGTACCCACCACGCTGGCCGGTTTCGAGTCGGCCATGGACACGTTCGTGCAGAACAAGGTGACCCCGCTGTCGGTCGGTGGCGCGGAGTACCCGGCGCAGCAGATCCTCTACGAGCTGGCCCTGTCCCAGGCCGACCGGTCCTTTGTGGACAGTTTCGAGCTGTACAAGGGGAAGGTGGACTTCCACGGTCCACAGTTCACCTTCGCCGCCAACACGTTCGCGGACTGGGTCCGCAAGGGGTACATCGCGAAGAACTCGGCCGCCATCAAGGCCGAGGACATGGGTGTCGCGTTCGAGCAGGGCAGGTTTCCCATCATGATCTCGGGCAGCTGGTGGTACGGGCGGTTCGCCAGCGAGATCAAGAACTTCCCGTGGGGCACGTTCCTGTTCCCCGGCAACAGGCTGCACCCCGGGTCGAGCGGGAACCTCTGGGTGGTGCCGAGCCGCTCGAAGAACAAGAGCCTGGCGTACGACTTCATCGACCTCACCATGAAGCCGGACATCCAGAACCTGCTCGGCAACTCCGGCGGCGTACCGGTGGCGGCCCAGGCCGACAGGATCACCGACCCGAAGAGCAAGGAGCTGATCAGCAACTTCGACGGGATCGTACGCGAGGACGGGCTCGCCTTCTACCCGGACTGGCCGGCGCCCGGCTACTACGACGTACTCGTGGCGGCGGTACAGAACCTCATCAACGGCAGCAAGAGTCCCAGCGCCGTACTCGACCAGATGGCCGGGCCGTACCACGACAACCTCGCCAACCTCGGTGGCTGACGCGCGCCGCGGGCGGGGGTACGCACTCTTCCTGGTGCCTGGAGTGCTGCTCTCGCTCGCGGTCATCGTGGTACCGCTGGGAATGACCGTGTACGTCAGCTTCACCCGGTGGACCGGCGTGGGCAGTCCACAGTGGATCGGGCTGCACAACTACGCGCGGCTGCTGCACGACGACAACTTCTGGGCCTCGTTCCGGCACATCGTGCTACTCGTCCTCGCGATGGCCGTGCTGCCCACGCTGATCGGCCTGTTCCTCGCCGCCCTGCTGTTCGACTACGTCGGCCGCGTCTTCGGCCCGCGCACCGCGAGCACGTTTCGGGCCGGGTTCTACCTGCCGCAGGTGCTGCCGGTCGCGGTCACCGGCATCGTCTGGGGCTGGATCCTGCACCCCAGCTACGGTGCGCTCAACGCCGCGCTGGCCCGGACCGGGCTCGGCTTCCTGGCCCGCGACTGGCTCGGCGACCCGACCTACGCGCTGTACAGCGTGATGGCCGTGATGGTCTGGGTGCAGGTCGGGTACCCGGTGGTGATGTTCATGGCCGGGCTGGCGCGCGTCGACCCGGAACTCTACGAGGCGGCCGACCTGGACGGCGCCTCGTGGTGGCAGCGCTTCACCCGGATCGCGGTGCACCTGATCCGGCCGGAGATCTACGTGGTGCTGGTGACCACCACCATCGCCGCGCTGAAGATATTCGGTCAGATCTTTGTCCTGACGCGCGGTGGGCCGGGCAACGCCACGCTGGTGCCGTCCTACTTCGCGTACAAGAACTTCTTCGAGAACGCCAACGTCGGGTACGGCTCGGCCATCGCCACCGTGCTGACCCTGGTCATCCTGGTGCTGTCCGTGGTGTTCCTGCGGATCCAGGCGCGCGGGGAGGGCTGAGATGCGGCGGTATCCGGTGCTCGCCGCGCTGGTCGTCGCGCTGGCGCTGGTACTCGCGCCGTTCCTGGCGATCGCCGTGAACGCGGTGAAGTCCCCGTCCGACTACGCGACGCACGGCCCGCTGGCCCTGCCGCACGGGCTGTACCTCGCCGGCATCGTGGACTTCTGGCAGCGCGTCGACTTCGGTCGCAAGCTGCTCAACAGCTTCGTGGTCAGCCTCGCGGTGGCGGTGCTCGGGGTGGCCCTGTCCGTGCTCAACGCGTACGCGCTGGGCATCGGGCGGGTACGCGGCCGGGTCTGGTTCGGCGTCTTCTTCCTCGTCGCCAACCTGCTGCCGCAGGAGGTGCTCGTCTACCCGCTGTACTACATGGCCAAGTCGGTCGGGCTGTACGACTCACTGTCCATTGTGGTCATCGTGTTCACCGTCATCCAGAGCGCGTTCGGCACGTACCTGCTGTCCTCGGTGTACGCCACCTTCCCGACCGAACTGCTGGACGCGGCCGAGGTGGACGGTGCCGGCCGGCTGCGGGTACTGGTGCGGATCGTGGTACCGGTCAGCCGGCCCACGCTCACCGTGCTGTTCACGTTCTTCTTCATCTGGACCTGGAACGAGTTCTTCCTGCCGCTGATCTTCCTCATCTCCAACGACAACCAGACGGTACCGGTGGTCCTGGGCATCCTGCAGGGCCAGCGCCTGATGGACGCGACCACCACGAGCGCCTCCGCGCTCATCGGGATCCTCCCCGCGATCGGATTCTTCCTCGTGTTCCAGCGCACCCTGACCCGCGGCATCATGTCCGGGGCCGTACGGTAGCGGGGTGTCCGGCTCGTCAACGGTTGTCGCCACCCGGATCCGCTGACACCAGCGCCGCCACCGCCTCGTCCACCGGTACCCCCTCGGGGACGGGCCGCGCCGCCAGTACCGCGTCCACCGGCAGTGGCGCGTACAGGTGCGGGAAGAGGGCGCCGCCGCGGGACACCTCCCAGCGCAGCCGCGGACCGAGCCGCTCCGGGTCCACCGTGAGCAGCGTGAGCCCCGCCTGCCCGGCGAACACCCGCGCCGCCGTCTCCACCACCTGGTCGTGCCCGGAGAGGTGCACGTACCCGTCGCGGTGGTCCACTTCGGACCCGTCGTACCGGCCCGCCGCCCGGGCCAGCTCCCACTCCGCGGTGGTCAGCAACTTGTAGATCACCCGGCGAAGGATACCGTGTGCGGTGTGAGCAGCCCGCGGTTCGAACTGGGTACCGACGGACCCAAGGTCCTCGTCGTCGGGGTCGACGGCTCCACCACCTCGCTGCGCGCCGGGGCGTACGCCGGGGGGCTGGCCCGCAGGCAGGGCGCGCACCTCGTCATCGTGTACGTCGCGCGTACCGCCGCCCTGGTCGACCTGGCGCCCGGCGGCGCGGCGGCGGCCCGCCAGCTCACCGACGAGATCGGCGACGACCTGCGCCGGCAGATCGACACGCTGGCACCCACGCTCGGCATCTCCTACACGTTCCGCGTCGAGTCCGGCGACCCGTACACCGAAATCGTCCGCGTCGCCGACGAGGTGAGCGCGGACGGCGTCCTCGTCGGCGCCTCGATGCAGGCCGGCCACCGCTTCGCCGGCTCGATCGCCATCCGCCTCGTCAAAGCCGGCCGCTGGCCCGTGACCGTAGTCCCGTAGCCCCGCGACCTTGGCGTGCTTTCCCACCTGGAGGTGGAAGAACTCGCCAAGATCCAGCCGGGGTTACGGGGGGAGGAGGGTGTGGAGGAGGGCGTCGAGGGCGGCGGGCATGTCGACGGCGCGGTCGTAGAGCCACTGGACCTGGAGCCCGTCCATCACCGCGACCAGCAGCTGCGCCACCACCGACGGGTCCACGTCCGCGCGGATGCCGCCCTCCTCCTGCGCCGCCCGGATCCGCGCCGCCAGGCTCTGCCGCACCGTCGCGTACCGGCCGGTGAAGAACTCGTGCGCCGGGTGGGCGGGGGCCGTACCCTCCGCGGACAGCAGGGTGAACAGGGCCACGATGCCCGGGCGCTCCGCGTTCTTGGCGGCCAGGTCGCGCAGGGACGCGATCGTGCTCCAGCGCAGGCTGTCCTCCGCGTCGCGCTCCGCGATCACCGCCGCGAGCAGTGCCGCCTTGCCACCGAAGTGGTGGGTGAGCCCGGTCTCGCTCAGCCCGACCCGGGCCGCGATCTCGCGCAGCGAGGACCCGTGGTAGCCGTACTCGGCGAAGACCTCGATGGCGGTACGCAGGATTTCCTGGCGCCGCTTCGCGGTCTTCGCGTACGGCCCGCGACGGCCGGTCGTCACGTTGGTCACAGCGGGCAATGTACCCCTCGAAAACCTTGTACGTCCACTATTTTCAGCCTACGCTGCCACCATGCCTGAGCTTGCCGGACACGTGGCCGCACTGACCCTGGAGCAGAAGGTACGGCTGCTCACCGGCGCCGACTTCTGGTCGCTGTACCCGGAGCCGGCCGTCGGGCTGCGCCGGCTGGTGGTCTCGGACGGGCCTGCCGGGGTGCGCGGCGAGACCTGGGACGAGCGGAGCACCTCGGCCAACGTGCCGTCGCCGACCGCGCTCGCGGCGAGTTGGGACACCGGGCGGGTGCGGCGGCTGGGCAACCTGCTCGCCGCGCAGGCGCGCGCGAAGGGCGTGGACGTGCTGCTCGCGCCGACGGTGAACCTGCACCGGTCGCCGTACGGCGGGCGGCACTTCGAGTGCTTCAGCGAGGATCCGCTGCTGACCGCGCGGGTGGGCGTGGCCTACGTGCAGGGCTTGCAGGAGGCCGGGGTCGCCGCGACGGTGAAGCACTTCGTGGCCAACGACTCGGAGACGCAGCGGATGACGCTGGACGCGCACATCGACGAGCGGGTGCTGCGCGAGCTGTACCTGGCGCCGTTCGAGGCGATCGTGCGCGAGGGCCGGGTGTGGGCGGTGATGGCGGCGTACAACGCGGTCAACGGGTACACGATGACGGAGAGCCCGATGCTGCGCGAGATCCTGAAGCAGGAGTGGGGCTTCGACGGCGTGGTCATGTCGGACTGGTTCGCCACCCGGTCCACCGAGGCCGCGGCGAGCGGCGGGTTGGACCTGGCCATGCCGGGGCCGGTGAGCCCGTGGGGCGACGCGCTGGTGCAGGCGGTGCGGGACGGCAAGGTGGACGAGGCGCTGATCGACGACAAGGTGCTGCGGCTGCTGCGCCTGGCCGGGCGCGTCGGCGCGCTGTCCGGCTCCGCGCCGGTCGCGCCGGACTTTCCGGACGAGGCCGTCGCCGGCGAGCTGCGGTCCGCGGCCGCGGCGGGTTTTGTGTTGGTACGCAACGAGAGCGCGACCCTCCCGCTCGCCACCGAGCACCTGCGCCGGTTGGCGGTACTCGGGCCGAACGCGGCACTCGCCCGTACCCTGGGCGGGGGCAGCGCGACGGTCTTCCCGCCGTACACGGTGTCCCCTGTGGACGGTCTGCGCGCCGCGCTGCCGGGCGGGGTCGAGCTGGTGCACGCGGTCGGGGTACCGCCCAACGCGCGGGTACCGGTGGCGCCCGTCTCCGCGCTGCGCCACCCGGACGGCGGCGGGGTGGGCGTACACGTGCGGTTCCTGGACGCGGACGGCACCCTGCTCGGCACCGAGGACCGCGCGGCGGGCGCGTACAACTGGATGTTCGGCTACGGCCCGGAGGTACCGGCGGAGCGCGTCGCCCGCATCGAGGTGACCACCCGGGTGGTGGCGGGACCGGCGGGGGCGTACCGGATCGGCTGCTCGGGCCTGGGCCGGTTCCGCCTGGCGCTGCGCGGGGAAGAGGTCTTCGACGCGGTGCTGCGCCTGCCGCCCGGCGCGGACATCGTGGAGGGTCTGATGATCCCGCCGCAGCAACTGCACACTGTGGAGCTTGCCGCGGGTGACGAGGTGGACCTGCTGCTGGTACACGAGGTGGCCGGACCGGGCAGCGACACCGTGCTGCTGCACGGCGCGGTGCTCCAGCTGAACATCGAGGCGCCGCACGGCACCGAGGAGGAGGAGTTCGCGCGTGCGGTCGCGCTGGCCCGGGACGCCGACGTGGCCGTGGTGGTGGTCGGTACCACCGAAGAGGTGGAGAGCGAGGGCTTCGACCGCACCAGCCTCGCGCTGCCCGGCCGGCAGGACGAGCTGGTGCGCCGGGTGGCCGCCGCGAACCCGCGTACCGTCGTCGTGGTCAACGCGGGCGCACCGGTGCTGCTGCCCTGGGCGGACGAGGTGGCGGCGGTACTGCTGGCCTGGTTCCCCGGTCAGGAGTTCGGCAACGCGCTGGCCGACGTGCTGCTCGGGGACGTCGAGCCGGGCGGCCGGCTACCCACCACCTGGCCGTCCACTTCGGACGGTCTGCCCGGTACCCGGCCGGCGGACGGCGTGCTCCGCTACGACGAGGGCCTGTTCGTCGGGTACCGGTGGTACGACCGCGCGGGCCGCGAGCCGCGGTACCGGTTCGGGCACGGGCTCGGCTACACCACGTGGGAGTACCTGGACCTGCTGGCGGACGCGGACGCGGACGCGGTGGCGGTACGGGTACGCAACTCCGGCGCCCGCGCCGGCCGCGAGGTGGTGCAGGTGTACGCGAGCCGCCCGGACAGCGCGGTGCAGCGTCCGGTACGCTGGCTGGTCGGTTTCTCCACAGTGGACACACGGCCCGGCGGCGAGGTGACGGTACGGGTACCGCTGCACCGGCGCGCCTTCGAGCACTGGGACTCCGCCCGCGGACACTGGGTGCTGGAGCCGGGCAGGTACACGCTGTCCGCCGGCCGGTCCAGCGGCGACCTCCCGCTGGCCACGGAGATCACCCTGGGCTGACGCCGGCCTACCCGAACAGGAAGCCCCAGCCCAAACACGGGGAGGCCGACGGTGCCCAGCGGGCCAGGCCGCAGGTACCCTCGATCACCAATGCCGTTCAGGTGCGAACGGTGGAGTGCCGCAGCGAGCGGTACCCCAGCAGAAGCAGGACCGCCGCGAGCGGGAGGTTGCCCGCGGCCGCGGTGACCACGCTGTCGGTCAGGCTGGCGCCGGCGCCCGCGGTCGTGACGTCGAACCAGGCGTCGCAGCCGAGCAGGGTGGCGGTGACCAGTGTGGCCGCCCACAGCGCGTGGCCGCGGCGGCGGCCGGCCAGGGCGGCGGTGCCGGTCGCCGCGAAGCTGATCAGCAGCAGGATGTCGAAGCCGACCCAGGTGGTGCTCCAGTGGTGCGTGACGTACCGGTCGGGCAGCGTCA
>DATEJJ010001044.1:0-7040 GCA_035278125.1 Rugosimonospora sp. | reverse complement strand
CCACCATCACCGACCCCGACCAACTCAGCCACGCCCTGCTCACCGGCATCGGCCGCGGCAAGCCCTACGGCGCCGGCCTGCTCACCCTCGCCCCCGCCTGACCCACCCGCGCCCCGACGTGCGCCACCCCAAGAAAGACCCGACGCGTGCCCGCCACACCACCACCCGACGGCCCCTACGACACCACCTCCCTGCGCGCCGCCGCCGTACGCCGCCTACTGCGCCTGCGTAATGCCGAACGCCTGACCCACTACGACGTGCGTACCGTCGCCGCCGCCTTCACCGTCCACTGGCGCACCGTGCGCCGCTGGATGGACAACGCCACCACCCACAACGGCACCTACACCCCCCAAGGCCGCCGCCACTTCACCCTCACCCCGGCCATGCACGAAGCCCTGGCCCGATGGAACGGCAACGCCGCAGCCACCTACCGCGAACTCGTCGCCGACGGCATCTTTGGCAACCCGCCCCGTGTATCCCAGGCAACCTTTTACCGCGCCGTAGACCGGGAACTCACGCCCGGCCAGCGTGCCGCCCTCAGAGGAGGCGAAGCCGCCCGCCGCCGACACGACGTGCACGCCCTGCGCCCACACGGCAACCGCAACGACGTCTGGGAGACCGACCACGTCGAAGCCAGCGTCTTCGTCAACATCGACGGCCGCCGCCGCAAACCCTGGATCACCTGGTTCATCGACCACACCACCGCCGTCATCTGCGGGCTGGCCATCACCCCCCACCAGCCCAGCCAGGACGCCATCCTGGCCGCCGCCCGCGACGCCATCCTCTGCACGGATCACCACCGGCCCTTCGGCGGCATCCCCCGCAAGATCCGCACCGACCGTGGCCGCGACTTCCTGGGCAGGTGCGTGGACGAGGCGTTCAAAAAGTTCGGCACCGAACTGATCGTCCTGCCGCCCTACAGCCCCCACCTCAAAGGCACCGTCGAAGCCATCAACGGCGCCGCCAAGCACATGCTGTTCAAAGGACTGCCCGGCTACGCCCACACCCCCCGAAGCCGCCGCGACCGCCGCGGCCAGCCCCTGTGGGCCCTTAACGAACTCCTCGACTACGAAACCTTCGTCACCGTCGTCCTCGACTGGGTGGACTGGTGGAACAACGACCACACCATCGCCCGCCTCCACCGGCGCACCCCCGCCCAGGCCTGGCACGCCGACCTCACCCCCATCGACACCCTCGACCCCGCCGACCTGCACACCTACACCCTCACCGACGCCGGCCCACCCCGGAAGATCACCAGCAAGGGCGTCCGCTGGAAAAGCGCCTACTACGTCGGCGACTGGATGCACGGCCACTCAAGCGCCGGCGAGATGGTCCGCCTGCGCCACGAACCCCACCACTACCACCGCGTCGAACTCTACGACGCCGACACCCTCACCTACCGCGGCCCCGCCTTCCGCAGCGACGAAATGAGCCCCCGCCAAGCCCGCGCACTGCACAACGCCCGCCGACGCGAAGCCGACCGCTACGCCGCCAAAGCCCGCCGAGCACGCAAAAACGCCACACCCCGCTACGCCGCCACCAGCGTTACCGCCGCGCCCGAACCCCTCAACCGGCTCACCGCCAGCCAGGCAGCCGCCCAGCTACGCCAGTTGCAGACACCGGAAGGTCACCTGCACACCGAGGCCCGGCCCGACCTCCTCAACCGGCCCCAGCCCGACTCCGCCCGCTGGACCAAGCCCCGGCCCGGCCCCAAACCCCAGGACACCGAGTGACCCACCCGACCACCACGCCCGAAAACCAGCCGACCGCCGGCCCGAACTACCACTACATGGGCCTGCCCGGCGCTCGCGCCATGCTGACCCAGGCCAGCGCAGAGACCTACGCCAACCTCGTCACCGCCCTCAACGCCGACGCCGGCAAGGGCGCCATCATGTGCGTCCACGGCGGCGTCGGCCTGGGCAAGACCTTCGCCGTCAACAGCCACCTCGACGACCTCGCCCCCCACACCACCCTGCGCATCAAAGTCGGCTCCGCCAAAATCCAGGCCCTGCGCGCTTCCCTGTACAAAAGGCTCGACCTGCCTGGCGAGGCGCCCCTCAACAGCACCCGCTGCGAGACCCTGCTCAAGGACGCTCTGTCGGAGACCCCGCGCGTCTTGGTCGTCGACGAAGCACAGTGGCTGGACACCCGGGCCTTCGAATTCATCCGCGAACTCTGGGACGACGAGGACACCCGCCTCGCCGTCGTCCTGATCGGCGCCGAAACCTGCTACCAGAAGATCAAAAACCGTCCGGCGCTGGACTCCCGCATCCTCGTCTGGCAGCGCTACAAGCCCCTCACACCCACCGAAGTCCTCACTGTCATCCCCGAGTACCACCCGCTGTGGGCGAACGTACCCGTAGACGAGCTGCTGTGGATCGACGACGTCGCCTGCCACGGCAACTTCCGCCAATGGGCCAAAATCACCTACCTGCTCTGGGACGAGCGCGGCGGCACCGACGCGAAGGGTCCCGGTAGCGCGGGTCCGCCGCAACCGGCTGCGCCAGAGGGCGCAGCCGCACCGTTTCCTCCCTACAGCCGGGACCTGGTGCGCGCCGTCCTCAGTCGCCTCGACCCCACCCAACGCCACGTCGACTGAAGGCCCTGTCACATATGGCCCACCGTAGCCGTCCAGGGGCCGTGCTGCCCGAAACCGAACTGGGCAGCCAGCAGGCCCGGCGCCTCGTAGGGGCAGGCGGGGCTGCTGTCCGTGGCCTCCGCGATCATGGGGGTGAATCGGACGGCAGGGCGTCGCCCGACGGGGTGGGAGGGGCCGGGTCAACGGCGGGCGTGGCAGCACATAGTGGGCGCTCGTGTCGTACCCGTTCGATGTGTCCCAGGCCTCCATTCGCGTCAATGTCGATGATCTTGCCCAGCAACTCGTCTTCGCGCCGGCGCCGCATCGACTCCGTGCGGAAGTGGGAGATACCGGCGAGCGTCTCGTTGAAGCTCCGGGTCACCGCCAGGAGCACCCCGGGCAGCACCGAGACGAGCACTACCCATAACGCGGCATGACCGATCGCTGACATCAGGAACGGTTCGCGATCACTTCTGGCTGGCTCGGCGGCGCAGTTCGTCGAGGCGGGCTTCGGCGGCTTCGGCTGCCCTGGGGCCTGGTGAGCTGGTATAGCGAGTCAGCACTTGTGGCGGGATGATTCGGAGCCGGACGAGGTGCTCGAGAACTATGACCGCAGCTTCGTGTGCCGGAGACAGGAAAGGCACGTTCACATCTTTTATGGGATTGAGTAGTTCGAGCGGATGCTCTCGGACACGGACCGCATGGTCGACGGCATCGGCGAGGCGTTGTGACTTCGCTGCGTCCATCTCGGCTGTGCTCTCGTGCCAGTACGAGCCGTCGAATTCGAGAACAAGAGAGAGTTCCGGGATGTACATGTCCACCCGTTCGATGCCCTTGGCGGTGCGGATGGTGCGGCGGTCGGGATCCAGGGGGAGGACGACCGACAGCTCCGCGGCCAGCCGCACCTCCTGGGCGGAGGTTCCCGGGATGTTGCAGTGGGGGCAGCCCGTGCCGCCCCTTGTGCGGTTTGCGACGGTGGCGATCCAGGCATGCTCCCGGTTGATCGGACAGATCCAGTGGACCTTCATGCTGCTGCCCGAGGTCAGCTCTGCTGCGCTGATCTTGGATCTGACCGGATCGAGCTGGACGGCCAGATCGGGGCGCATGGCGAGAAGGCTGCTGGTGGTGGACACTTTGTTTCCGGCACAGTAAGGGCAGCCCTGCCCACTGGCTCGTTTGTAGACCCGAGCTTGCCAGCGGTGGTCGGGCCCCTTCGGGCATACCCAGTGGACGATCCGGCTGGAGCCGACCGATACGTCGCGCGGGCTGAGCGCGCCGTTGCGCTCGTAGTCCCACTGGCGGGCAATATCAGGCCGGTTGCTCGCCAAGCGGTTAACGTCCCACACCCGGGCTCCGCTGCAGAAGGGGCATCGAGACCCCTTGCCGACCCGGTTGTTCGGACTGGCCGTCCAGCGGTGCTCCGGGTGACTCCGGCAGAACCAGGCCAGGACCCGGTTGTCCTGGGCGAAGATCTCGTGGGCCGTCGTGCCGTTGACCGGCGCGTCGAACTCCAGTGCCACGTCGGGGGCGACTTCGGCGAGACTGTGCTCGCGAGCCAGACGCTTGCGTGCGCAGTACGGGCAGCCCTGCGGGCGGGTCGCATTGGTCCGGGAGTTCACGCTCATGTCGTAGTCCGGGTGTCCCGCCAGGCACCGCCACCAGGCCACGCTCTTGCTGCCGTTGAGCACCTCTGAGGCGGTGAATCCGGAACGTTCCGGGTTGAGATCCTTGGCTACGTCTGGAGAGATGGCAGCCAGGCTTCGCTCAAAGGGCACCTGTCCGCTGAGGCGTTTGCCACGGCAGGCTGGGCAACCGGTGGACTGCGGCTTGGTGCGATTGTTGACCGTTGCGGACCATTCGTGAGCAGGGTTCGCAGAGCATTGCCACCACACCTTGGTCTTCCAGCTGTAGGGCACCTCCTCTGCTGTCAGTCCCTCATTGCGCTCAGGGTGGAACTCCTTGGCGACGGGATGCTCGCCCAGGTTTCGCCGAACGGTCTTCGGCAGCGATGCGCGTAACACGGTGTCTTCTCCTCAGGGGCAAGTCAGTCCCTCAGCCCTCAGGATCGAACCCAAGAGGCCGCCGGGCAGACGAAGTTGAAGACAGACCGTAGAGTGAATTCGAAGAAGTCACAAACCGGCTGGTGGTTCCCTGTCGATTGCCCGCGCCCTGCCCCAAACGCAGCCTGCTGACCAGGACGCCGTTCTGTTGTAAACGTCCACTCGGACGGGAGAAGCGCTCTGGGTCTGATGGGGGCTCCGGCCTGTCCCGGAGTGCTTCAGAGGCAGGGGCGGGTGGACAGCGGGAGGCAGGCCGCGGGGCAACCTCCTGTCACCCGCACGGCGATTGGGCCTCACGCGCCAGCCTCAGCGCCGCTGAACGACGTCATGGCCAGCCGAACTCACTCGGCAGGCACTTCCGGCTACGGGCTGCGCGCCTCTCGCGCTTTCACTTGGCTGCTTGCCGCCATGTCACTGACCGCGCTGCTGCTGATGGTCTTCGGTCTGCCTACCCGCGATCCCGATCTTGCTACGACCGGCACCCTGAACGGCAGCGAGATCAGTCTCCACACCAGCACTCCCGGCCCTGTCTTACATGAGGAATGGGCACAGCGGTGGTCTTGGGCCCGCGCAGAGAGGGCCACCCATGTCGTCGTCAACTCCGTGGTGTTCCGCTCCTCCAGGCAGAACCTCACCACCATCGGCACCTACATTGAGATGACCTCCGGTCTCCTCGAACCCACCCTCCTCGCCCTAGGAGCACTCGCCATCCGCGGACGCATCAAACGCTGACTACCCAGCAGCCCCTACCCGGCGATTCAGCACCCGCCAACTCCGAGAAAGTCGTCCTTGGCTGTACCCGCCAGGGCCCCCACACGGGCCGGTTGCTCCGGAGCCCCGTCTCGGTCCACGAAGCAGTACTCGACCGGCGCCCGCTTACTGCTCAGCAGCTGGTTGGCCGCGTTCGTTGAGGGCGGGCCCCCACCCGGGGTCTATCATGATTTAGGTGTTTTTAGGCCCTTTGGCCTAGTGGTTTTTGGTTGGTCTGGCTGGCCTATACCCGTCCGGCGGTAAGGCGGCCGTCGAAGAGCTGGTCGAACTCGTTCAGCGCCGCCTTCCACTTGTTGTTCCAGCGCTTGCGTCCGCGTCCGGAGGGGTCGAGGGCGAGGGTGGCCAGGTAGATCCTCTTGAGCGCTGCCTGTTCGTTGGGGAAGTGTCCGCAGGCGGTGGCGGCCCGGCGGTAGCGGGCGTTGAGGGACTCGATGCTGTTGGTCGTGTAGACGACCTCGCGGATGGAGTCGGGGAAGGCCAGGAAGGGCACGAACTCGCTCCAGGCACGCTGCCAGACAGTGGCGATCGAGCCGTACTTGTGTCTCCACTTGGCGTCGAACTCGTCGAGCCGCTCGCGGGCCTGGGCCTCGTTGACGGCGGTGTAGACGGGCCTGAGGTCGGCGGCGACCTCGGGCCAGTCCCGCCGTGAGGCGTAGCGCAGGCTCTGCCGGATCAGGTGAACGACGCAGCGCTGCACGACGGTTTGAGGCCACACGTTCGCGACCGCGTCCGGCAGAGCCGACAGCCCGTCGCAGACGAGCATGAGGACATCTCTGACCCCGCGATTGCGCAGGTCGGTGAGGACTTGCTGCCAGAACTTGGCGCCCTCGCCACCGTCGCCGGCCCACAGGCCGAGGATCTCGCGGTAGCCGTCGGCCGTGACCGCGATGGCCACGTAGATCGGCCTGTTGGCGACCTGCCCGTCACGGATCTTGACGTGGATGGCGTCGACGAAGACGACCGGGTAGACCGCGTCGAGCGGGCGGGTACGCCACTCGTTCATCGAATCCAGGGCCTTGTCGGTGATCGTGGAGATCGTCTCCTTGGAGGTCTTCATCCCGTACACCTCCTCGAGGTGCGCGACGATCTCCCCGGAGGTCATGCCGCGGGCGGTCAGCGAGAGCACCATCTCGTCCAGGGCGCCGGTGCGACGGGCGCCCTTGGGCAGGATGCGGGGCCGGAAAGTGCCCAGCCGGTCACGGGGGATCTGCAGCGTGATCGGCCCGACCTCGCTCATCACCTTCTTCGTGCGGTACCCGTTACGGCCGTTGCCGCCCGAACGCGAGCCCCGCCCGCCGCCGCGCTCGGCCTCGGCGGCCAGATGCTCATCCAGCTCGGCCTCCAGGGCGGCCTGCATCAGGTGCTGCGTGATCGCGGGCAGCAGACCGTCCTCACCGACCAGCCTCAGCCCGCCGCCGCGGACCCTGTCCTGGGCCAGCAGCGTCAGCGCGTCCAGCAGGTCCAGGCTCAGCCCGTCCACGGACTCCTGCGTTCTCCTCATGTCCGCACCGTCCGCGGCCGCCCCGCCGGCGGCAAGCGACACGCCGCCCACCGTCTCGAGAGAGTGAGTCTTCTGGATCGTCATCAGGTGTCCCTTCCGGTGAAGTTCCCACCCAATTCATGACACTCCC